>JAQCAA010000044.1 GCA_027728645.1 Actinomycetota bacterium
GCTCCTCAGGCAAGGGTCCGTCAACTACACCGGTGAGTACCACTCAGCAGCACACCAGATCAACACGCCTCGGGGCCCACAAGGAGGGCGTATGCCTCTCATGCTTGCGGGTCACGGTCCGCGGACGATGGGGTTGGCTGTGTCGCACGCTGACATCTGGAGCGGGTTTGCCACGACAAGCTCAGAACCTGGGGCCTTTGCTTCGATGATGGATCTGTTCAACGCAGTGTGCACGGAACAGGGCAGAGACCCCGACACGATCGGCCGCTCTGTCGGTATTGACATTCACCCTCCAGGCGCGTCTGATGACCACGGTTGGGGATTGGGTTCCGCATTGCGAGGATCAGTCGACGAGCTTGTTACGAAACTGGCCGAATTTGCCGACCTCGGTTTCACAAGCTTCGAGATTGTGGTCGTTGGCCACACGACAGAGGCTATTGAACGGCTCGCTCCCGTCGTTGCCGCGGCAAAGGACATCTGATCGCAATCGTATGACGGGAAAGCGCACTGCCTATGGCAGCGTCCTATTCACGAGTGTTGCTGGATCCACGTATGCATCGCGATGCCGCTTGCTACTCCAACGTTGATACTCCGGGTGGAACCGAACTGGGTGATCTCGTACACCTCACTGCACGCATCAATCATCTCTGGTGACAGCCCTGGCCCTTCTTGGCCGAAAACCAGAACAGCATTGGACGGTAGTGCGCTTCCCTCGAGAGCCTTTGACCCCTCAATGATGTCGATGCCAATCAGTTTCAAGTTGACTGTCGCAGAGAAGACCACGAACTCAGCAATCGACTCGTGGTGCTCAATGTGCTGGTAGCGGTCGGTGACCATCGCTCCTCTGCGATTCCAGCGCCGCTTGCCAATGATGTGCACCGTGTGAGCGAGGAAGGCGTTGGCATTGCGAACGACGGTGCCGATGTTGAAGTCGTGCTGCCAGTTCTCGATGGCGATATGAAACGAATGGCGGCGGGTGTCGAGGTCCTCCACAATCGCTTCTCGCGTCCAGTAGCGGTACTCGTCGATGACGTTGCGAGTGTCGCCGGCTGCGAGTAGGTCCGGGTCGAAACGCTTGTCTGTTGGCCACGGCTGCGGATGCGGACCGACCCCGACCACACGGTCGTCTCCGACATCGCTATCCATCTTCGCCGACCGAGAACCCTGACATCTGTTCAAGCGCCTTCACGAGTGCGTGGTTGCCCTCTGAGCCGAGACCTTGGCTCTGGAGGGCCCGGTAGAGCTGAAAGACCAGAGCCGTGCCAGGAACCGGGACTCCGAGCTCGTCAGCTGCCTCAAGGACCAGCCTGAGGTCCTTCTGTTGGAGGTCAATCGTGAAACCTGGACGCCAGTCGCGTTCGATCATCTGCGGACCGCGGTTCGACAGCATCCACGAACCAGCTGCGCCGCCCTCCACCGCGGCGAGAGTGGCTGCGAGATCAAGATCTCCAGCTTGAGCGAGCAGCAATGCCTCTGAAACTGCCAGCTGGTTCACCACAACGAGGATCTGGTTGACAGCTTTCACCAACTGGCCTGCACCTTGGGGTCCAACATGGGTGATGGTTGCGCCTATCACCTCGAGGTATTCCCGCGCACGCTCAATCTGGTCAGCTTCGCCACCGATCATGATGCTGAGCGTGCCCTTGGCCGCACCCTCAGATCCGCCACTTATCGGTGCATCGAGCCAGCTCGCACCAGCTTCGTTCACCGTTGCAGCAAACTCCTTGGTCGCTCTTGGTGAGATCGTCGAATGATCGATGACAAGGCTTCCAGGCGAAAGGCCCTCAGCTATGCCCTGCGGACCAAATACCACGGCCTCCACATCGGGTGTGTCCGAAACGCAGACCATGACGATGTCGTTTGACTCAGCTACTCCCCGTGGAGTTTCGGCAAGCAGGGCACCTGCAGCTACCAGATCGTCCGAACGCTCTCTTGTTCGGTTCCACACCGTGACGGTGTGGCCAGCATCCACAAGGTTTCTGGCCATCGAATGGCCCATGATGCCGAGACCGACGAACCCTATGCCGCCCATGTTTCTCCCTTGTTTGCGTTCAACCGCATATATCGCCCAAGGGCGACTGCCGGAACGATGGACAAGATAGACGCTGCGAACGCGACTTGGTTCGGGAGGTGTGCGTACAGAGAGAAGAGCACGCCACCAATAGCGATGCTGATGATGAGTGCGAGCGATGCAACCGACTGAAACACGCCAAGGACACCTCCACGTTTCGAGTCGTCGACGGCCTTCGTAGCGATTGACTGTGTCGGCGGAAGCGCCAAGCCACCTCCCATCGAGAAGAACATGCCACCGGCTACAGCGAGTATCGGAGAGACCGTCAGAGCGAGGAACAGGAGCCCAACGGAACGGATAGTCACTCCCACAACAAGGGTGCGTGCCTCTCCGAATCTCTTCAACGCAGGCGGAAGCAGGGCGGTTTGAGTGAATATCTGTGATAGGCCGACAAACCCAAGGAGCAAACCCACACCTAGCTCTGGGCGCGAGTCGAACAGCACTTCCTCTCCAAAGAGTGCAAGAGTGGCAATGATCAGACCCAGGGCAAACTGGGTGACGAAACCGATCGTCATTGCCAGCATGAGAGGTCGAACGGCAAACGCTGCCCGCAGCCGCAGTTTCGTTGCCGCGGCTCGCAACGCTTCTCTCTCCTGGGGAGTCATCGACTCGTCAAGGGTGTAGACCGTCATGAGCACGACAACCGCAGCTGCACCCGCTGCTACAAAGTAGGGAACCTGAGTGCCGAATTCTAAGAGGAGACCGCCGATCGCCGGACCGATCATGAACGCGAGTCCAAACATCGCGGCTACGAGCCCCAGAGCCTGGGCTCTGTTCTCCCTCGGCGTCACGTCTGTCACATAGGCCTGGGCAACGACAATGTTGCCGCCGGTAAGCCCGTCAAGAATGCGGGACGCAAACAGCACCCAGGTGGAGCCAGCAAGGCCCAAGGCGATGAACGCTATGACGGTTCCGATCTGGGAGATGATAAGAACGGGAACACGACCGACCTTGTCGCTCCATCTGCCGAGGAACGGACCAGCTACGAATTGAGCGGCAAAGAACGAAGCGATGAGCAGCGTTACGGAGGTTGGCGACATCGCAAATTCGTTCTTTGCGTAGAGCGGAAGGATGGGAAGAATCATTCCTGCGCCGACCATCTGCACGAAGACGATGAGCAAGATCGTGACGAGTCTTTTGTCTAGAGATTTGAGGTTCATACAGCCTGGTTCGACAAGGGGACAGGGTACCGCTGATGGGTCACGTGGACCGCACTGCTACCGGCTGAAGTCGTTCACGACCGCAAAGCCGGTGCCTTGGAACTCGTTCATCCGCATGAGACGCTCTACGCCTTCGGTCAGGGTGAGATGTGAGGTCACAAGTCTGTCAGGCTCAAGCACGCCGTCTGCGACCATTGCGAGCATATCGGGGTAGCGGTGTGCCTGCATCCCGTGGGAGCCGTACAACTCAATCTCAAGAGCATGGAGCCGCCACATCGGTATCGGAGGAGCCACATCGTCGCCAACCATCAGGCCCACTTGGATGTGTCTCCCTCTTGTTCGCAGCGATCGGATCGAGTCGATTGCCGTCTGAGTTGAACCGAGAGCGTCAAGCGAGACATCACAGCCCCCGCCTGCCAGAGAGCGAACAGTTTTGTAGGCAGCTTCCGTGGTGCGAGCGTTCACCGTAGCGGCAGCCCCAAAAGTGGATGCCAGTGCCAGGGCTTCGTCGTTCACATCGACGGCAATCACCTTTGCCCCGAGACTCGCAGCAATCATGACCGCTGAGAGGCCAACACCACCACATCCCCAAACGGCGACCGTTGATCCAGATCCGACCTGGCCCTGGTCAACCACGGCCCTGAAAGCGGTCGCAAACCGGCAACCAAGGCCGGCTGCGGTTTCATAGGACATCGATTCTGGCAACCTGACCAGATTATTGTCGGCGTAGGGGAGTGCGACGTACTCTGCGAGCGATCCCCATCCGGTGAACCCTGCCTGGACCTGATTGTCACACACCTGCTCATTGCCGCTGGCACATTGCCCACACGAGCCGCATCCGAGAACGAACGGCGCTGTGACCCGGTCTCCGACGCTGAAGTTGGACACCCCTCGTCCGATGGCTGCGACCACTCCGGACATTTCGTGGCCGGGGACATGGGGGAGCGGAATAGAAGGGTCGTGTCCAACCCATCCGTGCCAGTCGCTCCTACACACGCCGTTCGCCTTGACCTCGACCACAACTCCACCGTCGGGTGCAGTCGGTTCCGGGACATCAGCAACGGCAATGGGTTCGTTGAAGTTCTCGAAGTACGCCGCCCTCATGTCGTGGCCCTTGGAAGCCGCACATGGCTCGGCGTCAACTCTTCGACTGACTGGACGCCAAGAAGCTTCATTGTGCGGACGATGTCCTCGGAAAGAATCTGTGCGGCGCGTCTGACCCCAGCTTCGCCGCCCGCCATCAATCCATAGAGGTACGCCCTGCCTACGAGTGCCGCGTTCGCGCCGAGTGCTACGGCGGCAACGATGTCGCCTCCGTTCATGATTCCACCGTCTACATAGATCTCAGCGTCGTTCCCGACGGCATCAACAGACGGCTGGATGAGGCGGAGTGGAAGGGGGGAGCGGTCGAGCTGACGGCCTCCATGATTTGAAAGAACGACACCTGCAGCTCCCACCGCAACGCACCTTTTGACATCGTCAACGCTCTGAACGCCCTTAACAACGATCGGGCCTTCCCAATGGTCTCGTAGCCAGGAGAGGTCTTCGAAGTTGAGCGACGCATCGAAGAACTTGTCCGTGGTGTCGACGACCGTGCCATCTGTGCTGACAAGAGAGGCGAACGTCAATGGTTCTGTGGTGAGAAAGTTGATCCACCAGCGTGGATGGGTCGCACCGTCGAGTACCGCCTTCAGCGTCAGATTCGGCGGAATCGTCATACCGTTTCGTACATCGCGGAGACGGGCACCACCGACCGGGAGGTCGACGGTCAACACCAGCGTCGAAAAGCCGCTGGCTTTCACCCGCTCGATCAAGGCCTCAGACACTGCCCTGTCCTTCCAGACATACAGCTGGAACCACCTTTCGCCATCTGGCGCAGCGGCTGCGACTCCTTCTGGCGATGTTGTCCCCATCGTCGAGAGCACGTACGGGATACCGAAATCTGAAGCAACAGACGCCACGGCTGCTTCACCTTCGTGGTGCATCATCCGAGTAAACCCTGTTGGCGCAAAGGCGAAGGGGAACGCGGACCGGCGTCCGAGGATGGACGTAGACGGGTCGCACACCGAGACATCACGCAGGATGTTCGGCGCAAACTCAAGATCTTGGAACAACCGACGTGAGCGGCTCAGGCTGAGCTCGTCGTCTGCAGCGCCATCCACGTAGTCGAAAGCAGCTCTGGGGGTGCGCCGCCTCCCTCTCCTTCTTAGATCCTCGATATTCGCGAGCCGATCGAGAGATCGCTCCAACCGCGCGCCCGATTTGGGCGGCCGTTTGAGAAGCGGTGCAAGCTCTCGCCACCTCGGTCTTTGCCTCTTTACCATGCAGTCACTTTGGCACAGTCGGCAACGCTGATAGCCGAATCATCTCCGGAGCCACCCTGCGAGCCTGGAGGTGACTGCTGGCATAAGCATCCACGTCAAGATTGCGATGCTGATCACGTTTCCGACGAAGATGGCCACAAGGAGGTTCAAATCTGGCCAAAACCACCGTGCGAGATACGAGGTGAAGATCACGGTTGGGTACAGGGCTATGAACACCACGACGGCTTGCTTCCACTTCGGGACTCCTGAACCGGATTCGCCAGTAGGGAACCAGCCAGCGAAGCCGCCAAGAATTGACGTGGTGAGGTCTCCGACCGTCAACATTCTCAGCTCCTTGAGTGCGGCTTGGCGTTCGCCTGATTCAATCCAGACCAGTAGGTGGTCTCGAGAGTCGAAGGTGAGCGTGACGACTGTCTCTGGCTGCACCCCAGGGACGGCATCCAGAAGATGCCTTTGGATGAATCCTTCGAACTTCCGCAGCTCGTTGAGAAGCCTTTGGTGAAGGAGAATGTGTTCAGTATCGACTCCGTCCCTGATCTGGTAGCTCGAGACGACTCTGACAGTGTCCTGTTCCGGAACGCCCGCAACGATCTGCTCCACTGCGTCGCCGTCGAACAGGCCACGTCCTTCCTCAAGAAGAGCCCGCCGTGTATCTGATGCGAGCCAGGCATCAAGGGACGGGCCGCTATCGAAGCGGTACACCACGAGCCATTCCCCTGGGTGGGTGGCGTTCGGGCGCTCGATACCTGCACTGACGTAGCCAGGACTGCGGTACGCGGCGGTAATCAGACTGGTCACCCAGACACCAAAGGCATCCTCGTGCTCAGGCGGAATAGATCTGGACACAATGACGGTTGGCGCAGCGCGGGTGCTCATCGATGTCCGAGCCTTTGGCACGGCGATTGCGGACGATGCGACGCCCCACGACCAGGGCGCGATTTGTAGGCCTTCCCGAAAGAGTCGAACCGACATGGCTGAGCAGTATTCAACATCAACTACAACCTACAGAACTGGGGGTCATGTGCCGATAGGAACGGTGGTATCGGAAACGGTAGACAAGGCTGGGTCGAACGGCCCATTGCTCTTTGTGGGCACTCTGCCACTCTATGTAGTGGTGCGAAGGATGGTAGGAATGCTGGAACTCAACGAACAGTTCGTCTGCGACGAAGATCTGGAGCTCGAGAGCCACGCGGTCCGCACCGCGCGAATCGCCGTCGCTATCGCTCGCTTCATGAATCTGCCGTCCGACGAAGTCAACGCAATCGGGTTAGCTGCAAGATTGCACGACGTTGGCAAGACCAAGATCGACGCCGAAATCATCAACAAGCCAGGGCCCTTGGATGCGACCGAGCGCGAAGCACTCCAGCGCCATCCTCAAATCGGATACGACATGATCCACAAACATGTGGACCCATCAGTGTCGAGGATCGTACTCATGCACCACGAGCGCCTCGATGGATGCGGCTATCCAGAGGGAGTAGGAGCCGCCCAGATAGGCATACCGGTGAGGATCCTCCATGTGGCGGACGCATACGACGCAATCACATCGCTTCGACCGTATCAATCCGCAATGCCGATCGAACACGCTATCTCAGAATTTACAGCGAACATGGACACGCAGTTCGACCCTGACCCAGTGAAGGCTCTTATGACAATCGTGACGTACCAAATTGGACGGTTCGGACACAGGAGCCAGCCACTCAGGGTCCCATCGACCCTGGCAGCCGTCAGCTAGAACTCAACCTGCGGGCGCGAACGCGAGCGCAAGCTCGTCCGTGATAGCGGTGAGGGAAGCCAAATTAGGTTCCATCATGTCCTCCCAGGCCTTCAGGTAGTCAGCAGAAGAAAGTTCCGGCATCGGTTCGCCGTCTGATGCCATCGGTGCTGCGGCCTGAAGCACAATTCGAGTTCCAGATCCGCTGGGGATCAGGTAGTAGGTGTATTTGACGAGTGACCCCTCTGCGAACTCCACCATGACCGTCCCGTATGTGAAAGGACGCATGTCAAGAACTGTGAAGACAGCGACTCCGCCGCCATGAGCGCAGTGGAACTCGGTTCCAGGAACGACTCTCCCGTCGAGATGTTCCTTTGTTTCCATCGACTCCGCGACAATAATCCACTCAGTCCGCTTCAGCGGATCGAATATCTGGTCCCAGACGGTTGCCGGCGGGGCAACCGTCTGCGCACGAAGGGTTGACCACGCTTCCTCCGGGCGGACCTTTACTTCCGTCTGCATCTTCTGGTATTCCCACACGTCAAGAAGTGAAGACACATAACCGGCCACCACTCCTATGTGCTCGTATTCCTCTGTGTGAGGTGTCCACGATGCAACCAACTTCTCGACTCCGAGGTCGGAAACGCACTGGTCGGTCACGAGGAAGTAGTCGGCAATTCCGGTCTCCTCGACAATTCGGTTCTTGAGAAGTCGGTGCACCGCTATGACATCGGGCCCTGAGAGCGTTGTCATGCCGCCGATGGTTTGCTTGCTGTATTCGCCACAGTGCATCACGATCTTGAGTCCTAGGCCACTGATGTTGACACAGGCGTTGCACTGGCAGGTGGTGTTCTGCACCATGGTGTCAAGTGCTGCTTTGAATGCGCAATACATCAATTCGACAGACTCAAGAACTGTCTGCCCTGACATTTCGTGTGAAAGCTCGCCGTACATGAATATGGCATCGCCCTCGATGCCCGAGATCGCAAGTGGGGCAGCCATTGCGGCAACGATCGCATTCAGCAGGTCGGCCACGACACCGTCGCCGTGCTCCAACTCACTATCGGTGAGGAACTGGGTATACCCAGAGATATCGGCGATGACCAAATGTCCACGCATGCTGGCGCTCCTAGAAACAGTCGGCTCCTCTGTCACCGGTCCTTCAGATGTCAGGTTGGATGTCGTGACACCCCCGCTCCACTCGTGGATGTCGCCAAACTTGTGGAGGACCGACCAGACGGCCTCCACGGCCGCTTCAATCTGACGGGTGATCTCGAACTCCGGCATCTGTTTCCTTGGGTTGACAAAGCTAAAACCCATCCAAGACTTGTCGAATTCCCTCAGTTGCCCCAGTGGCGTTGAACACCATGAGACCGCTGGTTTTCCCCACGACTTCCGCCTTCGATAACGCTTAAGGGCTCACCTGTTGATGTCACACTCGCAAATAGGGGACCCAAGGTTGTCCACTAGAGTGGCAGCGTCATCCAGAGAGGACTTGCATGACGATCAATGATCCGCACGACACCAAGCAATGCCCACAGTGCGCCGAGGCAATACTCACTGAAGCAGTCGTATGCAGACACTGTGGATACGACTACAGAACCGGACGGTCCGTCGCACAGGTTCTACCCACCAAGACGAACGGTCTCGCGATCGCCTCGCTCGTCCTTGGAATACTCTGGCTGTGGTGGGTTGGATCGGTCTTGGCCGTCATCTTCGGGCATGTATCGCTGTCACAGATCAAGGTGTCGAACGGAACCCAAGGCGGACGGGGAATGGCTATTGCCGGGCTTGTGCTTGGCTACATCGGCATTGCATCAATAGCCTTCCTCATTGCGGTCATCGCGCTCGGAACGGCCGTCAACGGGGAGTTCAACTCGATCGCGACCTCGCTCAACGGCTAACCGTGCGGAGCAGAGATCGAGGGGGGGGGGAGGTTTAGCTGAGAGGTGCTTTTTACGTGACTTCACAGCACAATGTTACATAACGTGGATTATGGGCGCTTGGTGGGATGGTGAGAGACAATCGAACAGTACGCCAGGCCTAGGGGGCGGCGGCTCGCGAGCTGGCCTGTTGCTGGCAGGCACCCGAATGTGCCTGCCAGCCATGGGCCGCTTGTTTCTAGCTGTTGGGAGTATCGCGGGGTGCGAGGTGGCGGGCCCACCAGCGCTTCGCTGTGTCGATCCCACCGATACCGAAGGCTACGGCGAACGTGACCCCGATCGCGGCGGTCACTATCTTGACGATGTCTTCGGCGAATGTGATCTCAAGCAGATCCAGGGCAGCTAAGGCGCCTGCCACCAGAATGACGATCCGTACCACCATCGGAAGCCAGCTGACATTCTTCTGCCTCGCATAAGGTTCCACCCAGTCGGCAACAAAGCTACCTATAGCGGCCGCGATGATCACCAATGCTGCCGCAACCATTATCAGCGGCAACACCGCAATCAGCCGTTCCAGCAGGTCCTCAATCGGCTGAATCTGGAGAATGCGGAAGATGATCAGCCACAACACCAACATCATGAACGCGTAGCCAACAGTGGCCACGAGGCTTGATGCTTTCCGCTCAGATGGAGCCAAAGCAGACGTAATGCCCGCCTTGTCGAACACAGCGCGAGCCGCCGGCGTGTCGAGCAGTCGTTCGAATACGGTACGCAGCCGCAGCAGAATCCATCGGCCGATAATCAAAACCACCACCGCAACGAGAATTCGAGGAATCCAGTCGCCGAGCGTTGCACCCACAGATGCAAAAGCATCTTGAAATCCTTGGACCATGTTGTCCCATGCCTCTGACATGATGACCTCCTTCTGTGTCACCACTCAGCCTTTGAAGCCAACTTACCATGTGGCAGTGGGCATCAGAACGTCGGACCGACTTCCCGATCTACGCCTTGACACTCGCAAGGTGGCCATCGTTGACGTCGTAGACGAAGCCTCGGATGTGTTCCTTGTGCGAAAGGAATGGCGTGGAGTGAAGACGCTCGATCGACTGCCTGACATCCGCATGCGGGTCGGTGAACGCTTCGACTGCCCAGTCCGGCTTCATCCCGACATCCGCAAAGAGCTCTGCCTTGAATGACGCGTCTGTCACCTTCTGAAGACCGCAATCGGTGTGGTGCACCAGCACGATCTCCCTAGTTCCTAACAGCCTCTGAGAGAGGCACAGCGACCGAATGACATCATCCGTTATCACACCGCCCGCGTTCCGAATGATGTGAGCCTCCCCAATGCCCAACCCGAGCACTTGGAATGTGTCGATCCGGGAATCCATGCAGGCGACGACCGCTAGTCGCCTCGTCGGAGCAACCGCATGGTCTGGGTCATGGAACTGTTCCACATACACGGCGTTGTTGGCGAGAAGTTGCTCTACGTTCGGCACGAACTGCTCAGCGGTCATCGGAGTCCTACGGTCAATCAACATTCCTATCGCGTTCAGGCAGCAATCCTACCGAGCTAGGAGTGCTTCGACCTCTGCGATCGAAGGAGTCGAGCGAGCGCCATGTCGTGACACCGTGAGAGCGGCCACGGCATTACCCCATCGGAGGGCCTCCCCCACCTCAGCACCTGAGAGCCTCGCTGCGATAAACCCTGCATTGTGGGCATCTCCGGCACCCACGGTGTCAGCCACAACGACTCCAAAGCTCGGAACGCTCGTTGCGCCTTCGGGCGACCATGAGACGACCCCTCCAGCTCCGAGCCTCGCGATGACGAGACGCCCGTCGCCGCCAACAATCGCCGCAGCCTGGGTTGGGTCATCGACGCCTGCGAGGGGCACCACCTCATCCATTGCAGAACCCATGATCACGTCCGAGTAGGAGACCGCTTCTTCAACCACTTCGCGGAATCCTCCGTCCCAACCCCAGTTCTCCAACCGTAGGTTGAGGTCTAGTGAAACGGGAACTCCGGCGGCTCTGGATTGTTTCATCGCAGCGAGAATTGACTCTCTCGCAGGCGAGACCCGCAGACATATTCCGGACACGTGGAGCCAGTCAGCGGACTTCAATGCGCCCGTAGTGGCTTTGGCACTGAGCTCCGCGTGCGCTCCTCCCGTCGGGGGCCACACATAGATCAGGCGCTCACCGTCGACCGGAACAACGGTGATCACCGTCACTGTGGGGGAATCGCGCGTGTTTTCGACACCAGAGACATCCACCCCAGCCTCTGCGAGGCTTTCGGTGGCGTGGCGACCGAAACTGTCCGAGCCAACAACGCCGACGAATTTGCACTCCACGCCAAGGCGTCCAAGGGCAGCTGCGGTATTCGCCGCCGATCCGCCCCCTAGCAATCGAGGGTCAGGGTTCGAATGGGCACGATCGATGTCAGGTTGCGGGAGGCGAATCTCCATGTCGACGTTGGCGTCGCCAAGCACGACAACCGTCACGCTCCCCCACCTCCTCGGGCCTCGGACTCGAAACGTGCCACCAGTTGGAGATCCTTTCGGAACCCTCCTCCAACGAGGGGAAGATTTGTATGAGTGAGAGAGTCCACACCCCACGGAGCAACCGCCGCGATGGCGTCTCTCACGTTGGACGGCGACAAGCCTCCGGCCAGTATCACCGGCACATCGACAGCTTGGACGATCTCCGCGCTGAGATTCCAATCGTGGACAATCCCGGCAGCACCCACGCCCTCGATATTGGGGTCAACCGAATCGAGCAGGAGAAAGTCGACAAGCGGAGCGTACAAAGAGGCCATCGTGATTGCTTCGGGACCGGTAACCGCGATGGCCTGCATCACTCTGATGTCTGGCAACCGGCGGCGAAGCTGCACCACGGCATCGGGCCCAACGGCACCCGTGGGTCCGCAGAGGTGAAGGATATCGGGTTGCACAGACTTCACCATCTGCTCGATCTGTGCGAGATCGGTATCGACGCTGAGAGCAACCGACGTCGCAAGACCGTCAACGGCCCGACAGATCTCGAATGCCAGGCTTGGCGTGATCTCACCAGGCAAGCCCCGATCGGCTGGGGTCATCCCCACATGGTCCACGCCAAGCTCAGCGATCGCGACCGCCTCGGCCACTGACTGCATGGTGTAGATCTGAATCATGAGTTTGTTCACTGCCTAGCTTCTCGCTTGCGCCTTGCCCGTCGCATCAGCCAGACGCCAAGAACAGGACCTGCGATGAGGATTGCGACGGTCACGATGCAGCTCACGACATTATCTCGAAACACATCGGGGATCGACACGTCGTATCCGATCCCGATTGTGATGATGAAGTTCACCGCAATGATCGCCCCAACAACACCCCCAGCGACCACCCCCACCACCGCATCTACGGTCCAGTCACGTCGCTGTTTCATAACCCCACGGTACTACCGCCCTGCCGCGGGAAAACTTCGAAACAGGCGCCACCATCAGTACCTCGTCAGAAGTTTGACGCCCTCGGTGTCAAGCAAGGAAAACCGCCTGCCGCTGACCATCTCCACAGCGAGATTCCGATCGAGCACCTCCCCAACAAGTCCGTCCTTGTCGAAGACGATCCAGCGGTCGAATATTCGCGTGAACTCCCTGTCGTGCGTGATGGCAACCTGCGTCGCCTTGAGATCGAGCAGTGAACGCTCGATAACCAATATCGACTCCAAATCGAGGTTGTCCGTCGGCTCATCCAGGAACAGCACGTTTGGCTGGAGGGTTTCCATGATGATGAGCTGCACTCTCGCCCTTTGGCCACCAGACAACTGAGAGTATTTGTGACGGTCGTGTTTGGCGAGCCCGTACCGACCAAGCGCGTTCCGAGAGACCTGATCGTTAGGAAAGTGCCGGGACATGATGGTGATGAGGTTCCCGCTTTCGTCTGGCAATGTGTTCTCCTGGGAGAAATACCCCACAACCGCGTTCGGGCCGAATTTGACAGGTGGATCTGGAGGATCATTGACAGACCTTCCCTCGGCCTCCTCTACCAACTTGCGGAGCAGCGTTGACTTGCCAACACCGTTCTCACCGAGCAAAGCGACGCGGTCCTCGTGGTAGATCAGGAGATCGAACGGAAGGATGAGATCCGGCACCTCGAAGTTTGTTATGCGAACGGCCTCCTTCCCTGCTCGGGAACCCCTGAACTGGGTGGTTATCTCACGCTCGGGTGGAGGGGGCTCGGGTGGACCGTCATCTCTGAATCTGTTCCATCTTGTCTCAGCGGCATTGGCTCTCGAAGCATTCGCTGAGCTCGAAGCGGCACGGGCTTTCATGAGGCGGTAGTACTTGTAGAGCCTTCGCTCCTCGTTATCCCATGCAGTCAGGTCTTTGGCCAGCCGCTCCGCTCTCACTCGTCTTGCTTTGCGGAACGTGCGGTAGTTGCCCTCGTGTGTCCACGATCCAGAGTGTTCGAGGACGACCATTCGGTCCACCGCTGTAGAAAGAAGCGCTCGGTCATGGGAAACCATCAGCACCGTCTTGGATGTTCGTTTGAGCTCTCCTTCGAGCCAGTCCTTGCTGAAGAGGTCAAGGAAGTTGTCCGGCTCATCAAGAACGAGCGTCGGCACCGAGGAAAGGAGATATGCCCGCAGAATGATTGCCTTTCGCTCACCTCCAGAGACCTCTCGGAGGAGACGCTCACCTGCCGCAGCCACCCGTTGTCCGAGAACCGCTGATGTGATCTGATCCCAGCCAGCCTCTTCCTTGTAACCCCCGAGCTGTTGCCAGAGTTCAAGCGTCGTTCCGAGTTCCGCCCCAACATCTTCATGATCCGCAAGCCGTTGATACAGCACTCGCAACTTGGCATGGATGACCTTGAGGTTCCCTGGGAGCGACAACGCAAGCGCGTCAAGGACGGTTGCTGACAGCTCGTCGTCAAAACCCGGGTTCTGTCGCATGTACCCGATTTCTGTGTCAGATCGGATCGATCCCTCGAAGAGGTCGAGATCACCGGCGATCAGGTTGAGAATCGTGGTCTTTCCAACTCCGTTTGGACCAACGAGCGCGGTAACGGAGCCCGTCGGGACTCTGAACGACAGCTCGTCGATTACAGGCGACCCGTCAGGGTAGAAGAACACTGCGTTGGAGACCTCAATGGCCATGATTCCTCAGATCAGAACGTACGAATGGCTAGGCGTCAGGTGAGCGGCCCTCAGCGTCGGCTCGGTGTACACCCGCGTCAAGTACCTCGACCAGGACATAGATGAGAGGTCCAAGAGGCGTTGTGAACACAATAAACAACGCCCAGGCCCATTTCGGCATGAAGGTGGTGCTCTTGCGGGACAGATGCAGGAGTGCCCATCCGCTAAAGAGCGCGGCGACTACGAATATCGGGATCCAATCGGTGAAATTCATACGATCTCCAAGAGCATGCGAGCACGTTGGAGCTTATTGATTTCAGAGAGTCACTCGCTTATGAGCACGGTGCCAGGTTTGTAAGTGGACCATGCGAACCAAAAGGTGTCGAGATGTGGAACCGCTGTGAGCTGCTGGCCGGCCAGAGAACCTTCGAGTGCACGTCCCGTGATCGACCACACAGTTGAGGTCTGGTAATCAACGAACGCTGGGCCCTGCGCCGAGAATGTCAACACCTGTCCATCTACGACAGTGGAGAACACGCCAACCGATCCGACATCCCTACCTCCTGCGATCTGGTCGTCTTCGAGAGCAGACGCTTGACCAGATTTCCAGAAGATCACGAGATCCTGACCTGCGACCTCGATCGGCGTTGCATAGGCCTCTCCGTCCCTGACGGACCCAATTGCGTAAGCGATAGGTAGGTCGCCGATGTCGATCCCGACGACCCGCTGCATTGCTGCACCTCTGTCGTCGAGCGATCCCCGAAACAGGAACGGGACGCCGTCTGGTGTGTCGTAGCCCGAATACGGGTTGCGGCCGTAGTCGCGGGCGAATCCGGAGGCCTGCCAATCGAGAACCTTGCCGGTCGGATAGTTTGCCACGAATTGTTCCCAAGAAAGCAGTGGAGATGGAAAGCTTGTTTGAAATCAGGTGGTCGTTGCATCACTTTCGACGAGAGTTGTCTCGATGGAGGTGTGTGATGGTGCGAATGTCAGAGTCTGAGCTGAGCGTGTTGTGGGATCGGTGGGAGGCTGGGGAGT
>JAQCAA010000045.1 GCA_027728645.1 Actinomycetota bacterium
TCAAGGGGGACGGCAGAGTGAGGGACGAACGATGCAGGGGGATGACACGCTCTAGCGCCGCAGACTCGCCTGTGCGCGCGACCCTCCTGGCTCGCGGGCTCGCCCGTCCTGCCTGGAGGAAGGACCGAGAGCAAGGATCGGTTCTGACAGCTGACAGCTGAGAGCTGAAAGCTGAAGGCTCGTTTCTGAAAGCTGAGAGCCGCTTCTACCGCGCCGTCCTGTACTTCGCCGCATAGTCCACCACGGTGCCTGCTTCCGTTGCCGTCACCAGCAGATTCAGTGCCGTCGCAACCACATCTGCATGGCGCTCGCGGTCGTGGACGGCGCCGAGCGGTCTGCCCATGGGGAAGCGGGTGAGGAGGGTGCGCGGGAGCTTCATCTGTTCCGCTCGGTGCTGGAATGCCTTCACCATGACGGTGACTGTCGGCACCCCCGCTTGTTCGAGGCCTCGTGCGATGTGTCCGACCGACACATGGCAAACCGGTCAGACGGGGACGAGAAGTACGGCGTCGACGGACTCGTTCAATATTGTGGCCACCCATTCGTCCAGGGCTTTTCTGAGCCTGCCCTGGGACGTTGCGCCAGGAAACGAATAGAACGTCGATGAAGTCGACGCGATCGTTTGGTCCTCGACGAGTGACGCGAGCGTATCGATCGGAAAGCAGACATTCGGGTCGATCTCCGCTGAACTGATGTCGAACCCGCCGTGTCGAATCCTCAGCTTGTCTCTGGCGGTGTCGGCGGGGATCTTCGACAAAACAGGCGCCTCGCGGAGCAGCTGAGAGATGTTGTCCATTGCCTCCTGCTGGCTCATGCCCTGAAGTCCGAGAGGGGCCGGATCATCGCCCTCCACGAAGTGCCCGGTTGTGGTTACGAGACCGATCTTGGCGTCGGCGATCGGCGGGCCGAGGGGTGTGAACGGACCATCGTCGAATAAAAAACGCGGAGGATCAGATCCTTCTCGCGGTGCGTAGCCTGCAATCTGAGCAGCTATTGCCGTCTCTATCAGCCGAGAGATGTCCCCCGTGTCATAGGCGTTGCCGAGTTCGTCGAGTAGGACACGCAGAAACTCAGCCGCCTCGTCATCTGGTGTCGCTTTGAGGAACTTGAAGTTCAGGTCAGAGCGCGAACCGTATGAAAATGAAGTTCGGAACTGTTCGAACGATTCGGAGTCGTCTACCACTGGCGATGCCCCTTTTGAGTTGTCGAAGCCATGTGCCTATTCGTCGTCGGGAGTGTCTGTGTGGTGCTTCGTCTTGATCTTGAGCTTCCCGATCCGCTCTTTCCGCCTGCGTTCCTTTGCTTCTCGAATCTCAGCCATTCGAGCCGCGTAGTGCTCAGGGGACTCCATCATTTCGTTCTCGACAAGCTCGTAGTCGTCGGCGTACGTCTGGACGAGCGCGGTTATCGTCGCAGCCACCGGTAGCGCGAGGAGTGCTCCCGTAGCCCCGAGGAGCGATGCCCCAATCATGGCCGATCCGAACGCCACCGCCGGGTGAAGGTCCATGGTGTTCGCCGTGATCTTCGGTGACAGGAGGTAGTTCTCAATCTGCTGGTAGATCGTGACTGCAACGATGACCCAAATCGCAGCCGAGGGTTCCTCCATCAACGCAATGAGGACCGGAACGACTCCGGCAATGTATGTCCCGACACTTGGCACGAACTGGCTCACGAGTCCTACCCAAAGCGCCATTGCTAGGGCATACGGAAGATCCAGGACAAGGAAGATGACATAGTGAAACGCAGCTGAGGCTGCGGCAAGGAGGAGTCGGCTGTAGATGTATCCGCCAACTTTTTGGACGGTTATCGACAGGAATGTGTCCACATGGAGCTGGGAGCTTGGCCTCAGATTATGGAGCAGGGCGGCACGCATTCTCGGGAAGTCCGCGAGGATGTAGAACACGAACAAGCCGATGGTGAGTGCCCTGAACACCAGTCCGAGTACTGAGGACGTGAATCCGAGTGCTCCTGATAGGAGCGTTGAGGCCGTCGCCGTTGCGACTTCCTCCACGCCACCGAGCTCGGCCACGACGCTTTCAACCGAGTAGTTCTGATCGAATGTGGAATTGACCCAATCCACCGCTTGGGGTACGTACACCGGCGTATTCGATATCAGTTGCACAATCTGATCGACAACAAGTTGCGCCATGGCGAAGGTGAAGATTCCAGCCATGCCGGCGCCGACAACCATCACGAGTCCGGTTGCGACGCCTCGCTTCCAGCCGCGCCCGGAGAGGTAGTCCACAGCAGGGAGCATGGCGAAAGCGATGAAGAACGACAGGATGATGGTCATCAGAAAGTCGGTCGTGCTGGTGAAGACCCATTGGGTTCCGAACCCGACCGCCATCAGCACAAGAGTCGCAATTGTGACCCTTGGTAGCCAGATGCGGTACCACGCTCTTTGCGCCTGAGCGAAATCTGCTTGTGAAAGTTCGGTGGTCACGTCGCTCCTTCTTGGAATCAGCCGATACTAGACAAGTACCGCAGCGCCAGCTCGGCACCTCGTACCGTTAGGCATGATCAGATATCCATTCCGTCGCTGTTTCCAAGCTGCGAGCCGCGGCGGGCTCCCATGGAACGAGGGCCTGCCACACGTGCATCATCTCTGGTTCGATGGATAGGGTCATATCCACGCCGTCGCGCTCGGCGTTGGCCTTCAGGCGAACCGAGTCGTCGAGAATCATCTCAGCACCGCCGGCGAAGATAAGCATCGGTGGGAGACCGGTTAGGGAGGCGTATACCGGAGAAACGTATGGATCGCGGAGTTGGCTGGGGTTGGCATAGGTTGTGTTGGGAACCGAGAGTTCGGAGGCAGGGAGGTAGTCGGTGTTGGCGTTGGCTTCAATCGTGTACGCCGTGTGCTCGAGGTCGGCGTACGGAGAGAAGAGGATTGCTCCGCTCGGCATGTCCTCGCCGGCATCCCTGAGACGAAGCAGCATTGCCAACGCGAGTCCCCCGCCGGCAGAGTCGCCAGACACAACGATCTCAGAAGGGCTGATGCCGGAAGCAATCAACGCCCGATACGCGTTGGCCGCGTCATCGAGTGCTGCGGGGTACTTGTGCTTTGGCGCCAAGCGATAGCGCGGCGCGATAGCGGTCGTGCCCGTTGCGTGCACCAGGCGGGCTACGTGCTGGCGATGTGTTCCAGGGTTGCCAAAGACGTACCCGCCTCCATGGAAGTAGAGGATAATCGCGGCGTCCTTCGTTGCTCCGAGGCGGATGTATCGGTCGGCTTCGAGACCGCCAAGACTGGTAGTCGAGACTCTCACGCTCCGCTTGAGGTCGACAGGCACACGGGCCTTGATCCTTAAGCCAAACTGATTGATGATGGGGTCGTCTGGAACGGTCGCGGCGAATCCGATTGCAGTGCGAGCAACGGCAACGGCGATGTCGGTGCGCCACGTCCACAACGGCAGCGTTGGTCCGAGCAGCAACCGTTTGAAAATGCGCCGAGCTATCGCAAGAGACACGAGTAGCCAAAGGCGTGCGACGTTCACGACGGAAGACATGGATAGACGGTATCCCGTTTCCGCGATCACCTTGCCCGCGCCTCGAACCGCAAGCGTGACTGCCTCGGCCGGTATGCCGGGATTCAACTAGTCGCGAATTTTGGAGATGAGCCTCAGAATTTCGATGTAGAGCCACACGATCGTGACCATCAGTGCAAAGGCTCCAAACCACTCCATGTGCTTCGGGGCTCTGGCGGTGACGCCGCGCTCGATGAGGTCGAAGTCGAGCATCAGGTTGAATGCCGCAATGGCGACGATGAAGAGGCTGAAGCCGATGCCAACGGCACCGCCCTCCCATACGAGTGGGATGCTCGTGCCAAAGAGTGACAATACGATGCTTGCGAGGTAGAACACCATGATGCCGACGGTCGCCCCGATGATGATCCCTCGCAGCTTTTCCGTAACTCGGATGGTCCTCGTTACGAAGAGCACGAGCATCACCAAGAACACCGAAGCGGTCGCCATGAGTGCCTGGAGCACGATTCCCTCGAATTGTGCATCGTAGATGTGGCTGATGGAACCGATCACTGTGCCCATGCCTACTGCATAGACCGGACCGGTGAAGACGGCGATCTGTGGCCGAAACGCTGTGACCACTGCCACCGCAATGGCACCGATCAAGACAGCGAACCACCATCCGGGAATACTCACAGGGCCTAGCTCGGGTTCCACGAGCCCCCAACCCCACGCTCCGGCTGCAAGGACAAGTATGAGAAGGAACGATGTCTTCGACGCCGTGCCACCGATGGTCATGGCGTCGTCGGCACCCATGACGACTGGGGTAGGAGGTGTATTTATTCCAGCGTCGGCGGTTGAGCCTGTTGGAGGAAGCTTTCCGAACTGTCTATTGAGCGTTGGATTTGACATGAGTCCCTTCCATGGTGACTTCATCTGTGGACACCGAATCGTAGGAAGCTTCTGCTTCTTTTTCGGAGAATCCACACGGTGGGCATCGCTTTTCGCCTAGCCTCGCTGGTATGCCAGCAACCGGCGAATCAAGCCCCGACGATCTGTCTCTCGTAGACCAGCTCGTTGGTTCGATTCCAAGCGATGTTCCGGATGACCGTCGCGCAACCATCGAAGCGTTCGCATCCACCTATGTGAGGCGAATCCCAGAGGCCGACATACCCGACCTCCCGGTGCCCCAACTCTACGCGGAGATCACCGACTTGCTTCGGTTCATCGACGAGCGAGGGTTTAAGAACTCGATCGTACGGGCGTTTCAGCCGACGCTTGAGGTGTGCGGGTATTCGACCGTCGGAACAGTTGTTCAAGTCGTTGTCGACGACATGCCATTCCTTGTTGATTCGATTGCAAACGTCGTGTCCCGTTCGGGAGTAGGCGTTGAGCGGCACCTTCATCCGCTCATCGGGACAACAAGAGACAAGTCGGGGGCGCTCGTTTCTGTTGCGTCAGCGAGGTCGTCGACCCGAACCGAAAGCGTTCAGCACTTCGAGCTTGATCGGGTACTTACCGACAAGGAAGCCGACGAGCTCGTCGCCGGAATCAATGGCGTCCTGCGGGACGTCGTGGTGTCTGTCCGCGATTTCGATGCAATGCGAGGCGCTGTCAACGAGATGATCGGAGCAGCCAAGGGGAGTGTTGCTCGGTACGGGTACGAGGACATCCAAGAGAGTGTCGATTTCCTCGAGTGGCTTCTTGACGACAACTTCGTCTTCCTTGGATACAAGGTCTATGACATCGAAGAGGCCGAAGGCGAATTACTGATTCAGCCAAGAGCCGATACTGGGCTTGGGATCCTGTCACGGAACGGGTCTTCCGCTGGCCCCGTGCCCCTTTCTGAGCTTCCGAACTATGTGACGGATCGCTACTTCGGCGGCGATCTCGTGGTGATAACCAAGACGAATCGCTATGCGACCGTCCACCGCGACGCCCGGATGGAGTACATCGGAGTTCGTCAGATCAATGCCGAGGGCCGCACAGAGACCGAGTACCGACTGGTCGGGCTGTTCACGTCGAAGGCGTATATGGCCTCATCGAGTGAGATCCCGGTTCTTAGGCTCAAACTTGCCCAAATACTCCAGACCCAGGACCTCATTGAGGGATCTCACGATTACAAGACCCTCGTCCAGCTTTTCGAGACGTTTCCAAAGGATGACTTGTTCGCCGTCTCCGTCGAGGATCTCGGCGACACGCTCGCACATCTCATCAACACCGAGGAATCAGAACGAGTCCGGATGTTTGTCCGCAGAGATTCACTCAATCGCTCGGTGAGTGTCCTTGTAACCGTCCCTAGAGACCGATTTAATGCCTCGCTTCGTCAGCAACTGCAACGGCTATTCAAAGAAGCCTTCGGTGGCGAGACAATCGACTACCGACTGTCACTGGGTGAGTCCGGCGATGCGCGTATCCACTTTTCGGTCTGGACGGAGGGTGGACCCGCTGTCGATGTCGATCTCGTCTCGCTCGAAGCTCAGGTGCTTGCTCTCGCCAGAAACTGGGACGATCGCATCATCGAGGCACTTGTCGAAGCGGCTGGCGAGTCCGAAGCCAATCGTCTGGGGAGCAGATGGGCCCCTTCGTTTCCTGACTACTACAAGGACTCGACCTCTATTGGGCTTGTCGTTGGCGATATCCAGAGTCTTGACAAGCTTGAACGGCTCGGTGTCGACCTCGTGGTGGGGCTTCAGAACGAGACGGCGACCGGGAAGTCTCGGGAGGAACCCGACCTTCTCACACGTATCACCGTGTATCGAACATCCGGCAAGCTCAACCTGTCGACCGTGATGCCCCTGATGGAACATCTCGGCCTCATAGTTGTCGAGGAGGTGCCGACAAGACTCAACGGGGAGCAGGGCACCTTCATTCACGATTTCGGAATCCTGACTGCCGAGGGAACGCAGGTCGATGTTGATGCTCTTGGCGGCAGGATCGCTACCGCAATCGAGGCTGTGCTTTCCGGTGTTGCTGAATCCGATTCACTCCACCGACTCCTTGTCACCACCGGTCTTGAGTACCAGGATCTTGCCATTCTTCGGGCGTACCGCAACTACTGGCGGCTCGTGTCTCCTGCATTCTCCGTTGGGTATGTCGACGATGCCTTTGCTGCCAACCCCGATATTGCTGAGGCAATCGTCCATCTCTTTCAAGCAAGGTTCGGAGACAGCCACGACGAAGAAGAAGAGAAGACGATTGCAAAGTTGATCCGCCGAGACCTCGACGGGGTCTCCTCGCTTGACGAGGACCGCATCCTGCGAGGGTTCCTTGGACTTGTGCTCGCCACCGAGCGAACGAACTTCACAGTCAAAGGCAGATCTTCTCTTTCACTCAAGTTCACGTCTAGCAAGGTTCCCGAGATGCCAGAGCCTCAGCCACTGTACGAGATCTATGTGTCGGCTCCGGACGTCGAGGGGGTCCACCTTCGAGGAGGTGCCGTCGCTCGCGGGGGCATCCGCTGGTCTGATCGGAGGGAGGACTACCGAACAGAGGTCCTCGGGCTTATGAAGGCCCAGATGACGAAGAATGTGGTGATCGTTCCCACCGGCGCGAAAGGTGGCTTTGTAATGCGTAGGTCGGCAGATCTCGGGCGACCTACTTACGAGGAAGTCCGGGAGGGATACAAGATATTCATCCGTGGTCTGCTCGACATCACCGACAACCGAGTGAGTGAGGGAATCACGTCGCCGGTCGACGTCGTCTGCCATGACGGTGACGACCCATATCTCGTTGTTGCCGCAGACAAGGGAACAGCGTCGTTCTCAGACACGGCAAACGAGCTCGCCGCTGAATACGGCTTCTGGCTCGACGATGCGTTCGCATCAGGTGGGTCGGCTGGCTACGACCATAAGGCGCTCGGCATCACAGCGAGGGGCGGCTGGGAGTCCGTGCGACGTCACTTCTTGGATCTAGGGGTCAATGTCGAAGCGGAGGAGATCACGGTCGTGGGCATTGGTGACATGTCTGGCGACGTATTTGGAAACGGGATGCTGATGTCTAGGCACCTCAAGCTGATCGCGGCGTTTGACCACCGCCACATATTCTTCGATCCGAACCCCGAGCCGGGACCTTCGTGGGACGAGCGGAAGCGCGTGTCGCTTGTCCCTCGTTCGTCGTGGGCCGACTACAACACAGACCTGGTCTCCAAAGGTGGAGGAGTGTTCGAGCGGTCAGCCAAGACCCTCGACCTCACCACCGAGATGGGGGTCGCCCTCGATACCACCGTCGAATCTGTGACTCCGAACGAGCTTATTCGCCTCATTCTGAAAGCCCCCGTAGATCTGCTGTGGAACGGGGGGATCGGCACCTACATCAAGGCTCACACCGAGACCTCAGAGGCTGTGCAGGACCGCTCAAATGATGCTGTTCGAGTGAATGGCAAGGACGTGCGAGCCAAGGTGATTGGTGAAGGCGGCAACCTCGGGGTCACACAACGCGGTCGGATTGAGTTTGACCGGCATGGCGGACATGTATTCGCAGATTTCATCGACAATTCCGGCGGTGTGCACGCATCGGACCGAGAGGTCAACCTCAAAATCCTTCTCAGGATTGCAGAAGAGAATGGGAAGATCACCCGTGAGGAGAGAGATGAAATTATCGAGAGTGTCGCCGATGACGTCGTTCATGCGATTCTGTACGACAACTTTCTTCAGGCACAGATTCTCTCTCAAGAGGCCGCGGGCTCGAAGAGAACGATCGAGCAGTACGGCGAGTTGATGGACAGGCTCGAGAGAGAAGGAATCCTCGATAGGGAGATCGAATTCCTCCCGACCGCCGAGGAAATGATCCAACGGGCCAAGGACGGCGCACGGATGGCACGCCCGGAACTTGCCGTACTTCTTGCATATGCGAAGTCGCATCTGACAGCTCTTCTGGTCGGGTCTGACCTCCCGGATGACCCTCATTTCGAAGCAGACCTGTTGGCGTACTTTCCGCCAGCCGTTTCAGAGGCTTTCGGAGACGAGATCGCTCAGCATCCTCTCCGGCGGGAGTTGATTTCCACGATTGCGGCGAACCAAGTTCTGAATTCACTCGGTTCTACTTTCTACTCGAACATGCGGACGCGAACAGGCGAGCCAGCGGCGAGAATTGTCAGGGCGTTCCGAACTGCCAAGGCAATCACCGGCGCGTCGGATCGCTGGTCCGCCATCGAGGCACTTGGTGGCTCGGTTGATCCCGAGGTGTCGCGGGCGTTGCTGAGGGATGTAGACAGCCTTGTTTCTGTCATCACTCGGTGGTATCTCAGCCGTCCTGCCACGGCTTCCACCATCGACGAAGAGATTGAGCTTGCCCAAGCTCACTTTGCGGCGCTTTCGGAGGGCATGCCGACACTAGGTTCGGCTGAGTGGCAGGAGCCGACCAGGGCGGTCGTCAATTCGATGATCGAAGCAGGAGTTCCTAAAGACATCGCAGTACGGCACGCTTTCCAGCGTGGTCTCCGTCGTGCCCCTGACATCATCGATCTTGCGCAGAAGCACAATCGTGACGCGATGGAGGTTGCGAGTATCTACACGCAGGTCAGTCATGAGTTCAGGGTGGATTGGCTTGAGCGGCAGATTCGGGACCTTCCTGGAACGACAACGTTCGAACGCCTCGCTTCAGAATCGCTGAACGACGATCTGCAGCAGATGCGGAGAGACGTGGTTGCGATGATCCTCGAAGAGTCTGATGGTTCGCTTGAGGCCCATCAAGAACGTTTTCCGCGCATGGTTCCCCGCCGTGACCGACTGTTCTCCTGGCTCGAGCGCGACGGCATCGTTGACGTCTCCGCTGGTCTGATAGCGGTCCGACGCCTGACGCAGATAGCCCTAGGGGGCTAGGCGAAGCGACGGAGCGGTCGCTTCGCTCCCTCACAGAGGACAGATCAGTCTCTCGTTCCCCTACCAGGGGGAACTCCCTCCCTTACTTTTTTGAGAGCGACGTTCGGTGCCGGTCTGCCCTCTGCCCTCTGTCCTCTGTCCTCTGCCCTCTGTCCTCTGTCCTCTGTCCTCTGCCCTGTGTCCTCTGTAAACAAACGTTTGTTATGCTCCCTCTCGAAACGGGAGGTGGGTGTGGCCGTAGAACACCAAGTGCAGTTCGATCGAACGATCGAAGCAGACGAAAAGATCGAACCGCGCGACTGGATGCCCGATGGCTACCGAAGCACGCTCATCCGTCAGATCGCACAGCACGCACATTCCGAGGTGATCGGGATGCAGCCAGAAGCGAATTGGATTACGAGAGCCCCGACGCTCCTGCGAAAGGCCATCCTTATCGCAAAGGTGCAGGATGAAGCAGGACACGGTTTGTACCTGTACTCCGCCACCGAGACGCTAGGTATCTCGAGAGACGAGCTCCAAGAGATGCTTCACTCAGGCAGGCAGAAGTACTCGTCGATCTTCAACTATCCGACGCTTTCGTGGGCCGACATCGGGGCTATCGGATGGCTCGTTGATGGTGCAGCAATTGTTAACCAGATCATGCTTCAGGGCACTTCCTACGGTCCGTACAGCAGGGCGATGGTTCGCATCTGTAAAGAGGAGAGTTTCCACGCTCGGCAGGGCTACGCGATCTTGATGGCGCTCGCAAAAGGCACCGACGAGCAAAAGGCGATGCTTCAGGATGCGATCGATCGCTGGTGGTGGCCATCGCTGATGATGTTCGGACCGCACGACAGCGATTCAACACACACCGAACAGTCGATGGAATGGAAGATCAAGCGAATCTCGAACGACGATCTCCGCCAGATGTATGTGGACCAGACGGTTCCTCAAGCGCATTATCTGGGGTGCAGCGTTCCTGACCCTGACCTGCACTTCGATGAGGAGTCCGGTCACTGGAATTTCGGTGCAATCGATTGGGATGAATTCTGGACCGTTGTCAAAGGGAATGGCCCGATGAATAGAGAGCGGATTAACCACAAGACAAAGGTGTGGGACGACGGTGCTTGGGTGCGAGAAGCGGCAGTTGCCTACGCAGAGAAGCAGGCCAGCCGATCTACCAAGATTGCATGAGGAGGATGACGTGAGCTACGACGTACCAATCGCTCCAGGGGAGACTCCCGATGAAATCTCGGTCGAGGGACCACAGTCGACGGCCTGGCCACTCTGGGAGGTCTTTATGAGACCCAAGCGAGGCCTCTCCCATACCCACTGCGGTTCACTTCACGCACCAGACGCCGAGTCGGCAATCCTCAATGCCCGTGACGCCTACACCCGCCTTGGAGACACCGCAAGTCTGTGGGTGGTCCCTTCCACCCACATTCACGCATCCTCTGATCCGACATCGATGTTCGATCCGGCTGACGACAAGCCGTATCGCCACCCGACTTTCTTCGAGATTCCTGATGAGGTTGGTCAGCTGTGACCGTCGCGACCACCACCAACACACTTGTCGGGCTGCTAGTTCGACACGCGGACGACAACACGATCCTGTGTCAGAGACTGGGTGAGTATGTCTCTGGTGCTCCAGAGCTTGAAGAGGACCTGGCCGTTGCCAATGTCGCCCTCGACCATGTCGGCGTTGCTATGCACTTGTACGAGTACGCGGCAGAGCTTGATGGCGGCGAAGCTTCGATGGATAACTACGCAATGCTCCGTTCAGAGCGCGAGTTCACAAATGCTCTTCTTGTTGAGCAGCCAAATGTTGACTTCGCCCATGTTGTCGCTCGAGGGTTCTTTTTCGATGTGTACCAAACGTTGCTGTGGGCCCAGCTGAGTGCATCGACGGACGAGCGACTCGCAGGGATTGCAGCACGGGCATTCAAGGAGGCCACCTACCACCTGAGGCATTCCCGAGCGTGGATGCTGAGGCTCGGCGATGGGACAGCCGAGAGTCATCGCCGTGTACAGGCTGCCGTTGACGCTGTGTGGCGTTTCACGGGCGAGCTGTTCGTCGCTGTCGATGCCGACAGCGAATTGGTCGCAGAAGGCATCGGTGCCGACGTCGCTGCATTGAAGCCTGAGTTTGATCGGATCGTCGATGCCACTCTTGAAGAGGCGACACTGGTGCGACCCTCGGACCCGTACCAGGCCACGGGAGGCAGATCCGGGATGCACACCGAGCACCTCGGTCATCTCCTTGCAGAGATGCAGTGGATGCAACGCACCTACCCGGGGGCAACATGGTGACCAAGACGATGTTGTCCGCTGCCGAGCTGACGAGGATCTTGGATGTGGTCGTCGACCCCGACATCCCAGTGATGACCATTGCTGAGATAGGCATCCTCCGTGATGTGTCCGTGACAGAGAACGGCGCCGTCACCGTGGGGATTACACCGACCTACTCAGGTTGTCCGGCGCTTGCGGTCATGGAAGAGGACATTGTTGCTGCACTCGCTGGCGCAGGCGTTGAAGACGTAACCGTGGAAGTGCGCCACACGCCGGTGTGGACGACCGAGTGGCTGACAGATGAGGCCAAACGCAAACTTGTCGGTTTCGGAATCGCACCGCCTGATTCAGTCCTCGCGGTCGTTCCGGAGGTGCTGTGCCCACAATGCTCATCGTCTGGGACAGCAAAGATCTCAGAGTTCGGGTCAACAGCCTGCAAGTCGCTCTGGGTCTGCACTACTTGTCTCGAACCATTCGACTATTTCAAGGCGATCTGATGGCCGGAGTCGAATTTCACCCAGTGAGGGTCTTGGCGATCGAACCCCTCACGGACGACGCGGTCTCTGTCTCGTTCGACATTCCGACTGATCTCTCGACGTTGTTCGACCACACACCTGGCCAGCATCTCATCGTCAGGGCAACCGTCGACGGACAGGATGTCCGCCGCAGCTACTCGATCTGCTCGGCCAAGGGAGCGACGTCGCCGAGCGTCGGGATCAAACGTCTGCCTGGGGGCGTCTTCTCAACCTTCGTCCATGACACACTCAAGATTGGCGACACAATCGAGGTGACGCCGCCAACGGGCGACTTCACATTGACACCGGACCACGACAACAAGAATCGATATGTCGCCATCGCAGCAGGGTCGGGCATCACGCCAGTTCTCTCGATGATTCGATCGGTCCTTGAGTTTGAACCGCAGAGCATGTTCACATTGTTGTATGGCAACAAGGATGGTCGGTCCGTCATGTTCCTCGATGAGCTCGATGCGCTGAAAGGTGCCTATCCCGACCGCTTCGTGATCGTGCATGTGCTGAGCCGCGAATCGCACGAGATCCCACTGTTCGAAGGCAGGATCGACGCTGAGAAGCTGGAGCGAATGCTGGGCACGATCATCGAGCCCGCTGCCGTTTCCGGTTGGTATCTCTGTGGTCCCAGAGGAATGGTCGACGGCGCTCAGGGAGTGCTCAGATCCCACGGGGTGCCTGCCGCCGATATCCATGACGAACTCTTTTATGCAGGCGAACTCACGGAATCCACGGTGGCCGTAGATGATGTAGAAGGCGCAACGGTCAGGTTCACCCTTCGAGGCAGGACGTCAACGGCAACCGTTGCAACCGATGGTGCTCCAATACTTGACCATGTTCTTGCAATCCGACCGGACGGGCCGTTCTCTTGCCGATCTGGGGCTTGTGCTTCTTGCAGAGCCAAAGTCACCGTCGGTGAGGTGAGGATGGACAAGAACTGGAGCCTCAGTCAGGCTGAGGTGGATTCTGGCCAGATCCTGACCTGCCAATCGCATCCCGTGAGTGATCTCGTCGAACTCACCTACGACGTATGACGAGACTGACCAGAGACGACATCGTTGTTGCTTCCGGTAAGCGGTTTGCAACGTACGGGTACCACGGCACATCGATGCGAGATCTCGGTGATGACCTAGGGATTCTTGGTTCGTCCATCTATGCGCATGTTGGAGGGAAACACGAGCTGCTGGTGGCTGTGGTTGAGCGAGCGTCAGACCTGTTCAGCGCTTCCGCGGCTGCAGCGATCGCGTTGGGCGGGGATCCGGACGACACTCTGAAGGCCCTTGTTGCGGGACATATCGATGTGTTGGTGGACCATGCTGCGGAAGCGAAGACTTTCTTGAATGAGGCATGGTTCCTTGAGGAGTCTGACCGGTTGCACGTCATCCAAATCAGGAACGATTACGAGGCTGTCTTCCGACGTACGATCCAACTCGGTGTGGATGACGGAACGTTTCGCAGGGGTGTTGATGTGGAAGTGGCCAGCATCTACATCCTGTCGATTCTCAACGCCATCGAACGATGGTTTCGACCCAACGGCCGCCTCGACCGAGCAGAACTTGCCACCGACATGCATCGCTTCATCGTCGAAGGCCTGACGTAGGCTCAGTGATCGGTGCATCTGTCAGATCGGGTGCGCATGTTTGGCAAGCGCCCGGCTCGAAGCTCGCTATAGAGCCGATAGAAGTTGCGTACATCGCGGCCCTTGCAAGAGGAGTCTTTGAGGACAAGCGACCCGGTCATCACACTGGCGGCGGTCGAAACACGTCATGACCAAGAGCGTTGTGCAACGAGCTGTAGTTCTCGGGATCCGGAAATGGGCAGCGTCACGTGCTCGGTGTCTTTGCCAAGGACAGCTCTCATGCGGTTATTGACGGACTCGTCGTAGTCCTTGTCGGTTCGTCTCGCACCGGTGTCGCGTTTGAACAGTTTCATATTGGCTTCTATCGGAGCCACCGTCGATGACCTTAAGGAATACACCTGCGAACCGCAAACATGTAACGAGCGAACCCGTCGTCGCCATGTTCAGGCCGAAAGGAGGTTTCTGGTCTTGTCCATGGCGGCGGTCGAGGCTAGAACGGGCCGTGGCAGCGTTGTGAAAGAGAAGTCTGCACCAGACTGGTCTTCGAGCCGAGGAAGCCCCCCCCCGCTCCTTCGCTGGTGCCGCGATACGCGAAGCGCCGAGGGAACGGCGCCATCCTTCGGTGACCGTGTCCCAAGATCTGTGTCCGGTAGCGCCATGTTCGCCCCATTGCGTCGTGGATATGATCGAACGCGGCCAAGCTACCCACCAAACCCTGATGGTTGAAGGACCCTCGTGCCGTGGATTCCGGTGCCTCGACACTCACGAGCCGGTATCGTCGGTTTGGTCGAGAGGAGACCTATGACGAATCATGCAATGGTTGTGAACGGTCGGAGCATGGCGTATCTCGATGTTGGCGAGGGAGATCCGGTCGTCTTTCTCCACGGAAACCCGACCTCGTCCTTCTTGTGGCGCAACATCATCCCCCACTTGGCAGACGGATACCGATGCGTCGCTCCAGATCTGATCGGCATGGGTGATTCAGACAAACTCCCAAACTCTGGCCACGATTCGTACACGTTTGTTGAGCATCGCGAGTATCTCGACGGGCTGCTCTCTCAACTTGACCTCGGTGACAACGTCACCCTTGTGGTCCACGACTGGGGTTCGGGTCTCGGCTTCGACTGGGCGAATCGAAACAGGGACCGCATCGCTGGCGTTGCGTACATGGAGGCGATTGTCAGACCTGTGTCGTGGGAAGACTGGCCAGAACCGGCAACGTCGATATTCCAGGCAATGCGATCAGATGCTGGCGAATCGATTGTCCTCGAAAAGAATGTGTTTGTGGAACGCATCCTTCCGAGTTCGGTGATACGAGAGATGACGCCTGAGGAAATGGATGTCTACCGACGTCCCTACCTCGAAGGCGGCGAGTCGAGACGCCCGACGCTGACCTGGCCACGACAGATTCCGATTGAAGGCGAACCTGCAGATGTGTTTCAGATTGTGACCGAGTATTCGGACTGGCTTGGGTCGTCGAACGTACCAAAGCTCTTCGTGAATGCCGATCCAGGCATGATCCTGACTGGCAACCAGCGCGATTTCTGCCGGACGTGGCCAAACCAGACCGAAGTGACCGTTTCTGGCCTTCACTTCATCCAAGAGGACTCGCCAGACGAGATCGGAA
>JAQCAA010000046.1 GCA_027728645.1 Actinomycetota bacterium
GCTCCGTCATAGATTCTCCCTCTCATCAGAGAACCCAGATGTAAACAACCTCTGTCAGTTCCACAGACCCGATAAACAGGGGGTTGGAGCCCACAGAAGCGGATTTAGGCCGTTACGGGACCTGAACGACCTCGTCGCGCACAACCGTCCCACCTATCGAGGTACCGCTTTCGTTCCACGAGAGGTTGATCGTGGACGGATGCCCGATTGCATCGCCCTGCTCGACAGTGACCGCTCCTTCGCCCTCGCCGCGCAACACGAACTCGCGGGCTAGTGCGACGGCTGCAGAGCCTGTCGCAGGGTCTTCGTCGATACCAGTCGCTGGGGCAAAGAACCGAAGAGCGACTTGGTCCTGATTCCCGGCAAAGACGAGTAGGCCGAAGATGTCCATGAGGGCGCCCATGTCTGGTGTGAGAGCTGCAACGGCTGCTGCGGAGGGGTACTCCGCGATGTGGTAGTACTTGGGCAGCCCAAGCGTTCTCGTTGCGATCGGATCGGGAAGACCAGCCCTCTTCACAACGGCGCCAGTCTCGTCTGGCAACACGACGTCAATCGGAATGTCGGACGTGACCGTGACTCGGTCTTTGTCGATCGCGTACGACACTGTGCCGACGCGAGTCTCAATGAACCCGGTTGAACGCGAACCGGGCATCCCTGGCCCGAGAGCGCTGAGAACCCATGCCGACCCTACGAGCGGGTGCCCTGCGAACGGAAGCTCCGAAACAGGTGTGAAGATCCGAACCGACGGGTTGGCGTCAGAGTCGCACCAGTCGATGAATACCGACTCCGAAAACCCAAGATCGGTCGCGATCGCCTGCATGTCGTCGTCTGTCAGGCCAACGACATCGTTGATCACTCCGAGGTGGTTCCCACCCACATCACCTCTGGTGAACACTCGCAGGACATGGCAGGGACGTGACATGCAGAGCAGAGTACCAAGCGACCTGCCCGATCTAGACTGGGAGAAGCTCTTTGGTATCGTCGTCTGAGAAATTGATATCGGCCAGGTCAGTGTCCATGGCATCCGAGGTCACCGCGGTTGCGGGCCAGCGTCGGCGTTGCCACGCGACCCACGCACCTGCGGAGCCAACAACGGCAGCCACGAATGCAATGAACAAGAAGACGTGCCCGTTTGAACCGAGGAGCACAGATCCTCCGCTGGCAATCGGAGAACGGCCACCGTCTGGGTCGAGGGCCCACGCGCCGAGCCTGAAGAGGACGGCGAAAGAAAGAGAGGACAGGAGCACTCTGATCGAAAGTGTTCGGAGCATCGCATAGCGTTCATCTGAGAGCGCAAGGGCTGCCGCCGCAGATGCCATCATCGCGAAGAAGGCGAACACCACCACCTGACTCAGGAATGTTCGAGCGCCATCTACGGCTTCTGCGAGGTCAGCGGCGCCGCCGGTGTCAACCTGAACGCCTGAGACATCACCAAGAGCGGCTCTCAGTGCGGCTTCATCAACCGACACATCCTGGCTCGACAGTTGGTCAACGACAACCGGAACGGCGGGAGCAAGGGCGGCTTCGAGGTCGACCACGGCTGGCTCCCCTGGTGGAGCAAACAGAGCGCTCACAAAGCCGGTGATGGCGTTGTCAATCGCCCTCTCAAATTCGGGTCTCTGACGAAGTTGAGCGATCGAAGCTTCCGCATCCGCAGAGCCAATCGACTGGCTCTGCGTGATCGCGCCCTCAATCCATTCGTAGATTCGGTCTTGCGCAAGGTCTGCGTCAACCACTGCCATTGCTGACTCGGTGACGGTCTGCTCATCCACGGTCACCGCCCTACCCCACAGCCCAACCAGGAGCATGGTGGTGGACAGCCCGAAGACCCACATCACAATAGAAAGGGTCCCTCGGCGGGCTGAGGTTCTCAGCATTGATGGTTGAAGGTGGACATAGCGGCGAAGGCTACGGCCACGGCGATTTACCCGACAAAAGAATTACCTTCCGCCAATGGAAGACTTCCTCGATCTGAGCTTGCTTGTCAAGCAACTAGCACTTGCATTGGGCATCGCGATGCTTGGCGGCAACCTGTACGCGGTGTACAAACACCGAAAGGGGGACAAGCCGAAGGGCGAAGAGGGTGAGTTCCGTCCGGGCCGAGCGGCCTGGTTGATCTCAGTCGGCCTGCTCATCTCAATTTGGGGTGCCGTCAGTCTCTTCGCCTAGCCGACGAGGAAATACGTCTGCATCACACCAAGACCCTTGACATCGACCGAGTCGCGGGGACGGCACTCAAAGCGGTCCCTGAGGTACGCATAGGTTGATGCCGAAATCTGGATCTGCCCCGGCGTCCCAGATGACTCCATCCGACTGGCTGTGTTCACGGTCTCCCCCCACAGGTCGTATGCGAACTTGCTCGTGCCAATCACACCAGCCACGACTGGGCCGGAGCTGATTCCAATCCGAAATTCGAGCCTGTGGCCCCCGAACATGTGGCCATGGACCTCGTCTCGAATCCTCAATGCAAGTTTTGCGATATTGAAGGCGTGGTTCGAATCCGGCACGGGCACACCGGACGCAACCATGTACTCGTCCCCGACCGTCTTGATCTTTTCAAGGCCGAGTTCGCTGGCATATCCATCGATGGTGGAAAACACTTCGTTGAGGAGTCCGATGAGTTCAGAAGCCGGCATGCCCTTGGACAACGGCGTGAAACCGACGACATCGGCGAAGAGGACCGAAACCTCATCGATGCTGTCTGCAATCAGCGTTGCATCGTTCCGGAGCCTCGCGGCGATGGCGCGTGGCAAGATATTGTGAAGCAGGTCGTCCGACCGTTTCTGGAATCGGTCACGCTGGCGCACGAAATACGCCATCACCAAGAAGGTCAGCAGTGTCGCACCGAGCAGGTTGAAAACCGCGGTCCCAACGGAATTCTTATCGAAATAGTGCGGCTCGACCCGACCGCTCATGAGCCCGGCGGCGATGACCGAGGCAGCGAAGAGAACGAACCAGATCGCAGCAGCACGGACGCTGAATATAAGAAGCGCACCGAGCACAGCGATCAGAGACCACATGACTGTGATGCCGGAGGGATACAGCCCGCCGAAGAAGTAGCTCGCTACCACTCCACCGATGATGTCTTCGGCAAAGACCACACCGAAGATGATCGCGATTGCTCGTGGCCGTATGCGAAGGGCGACCATGGCACTGGAATGAACGATGACCTGCACACCGACGGTGGCTGCGACAAGTCCATGTCCAGCGGTGAAGGCCGCCAATGCAGCGATGCCGATGAACGGCAGAGAGAACCAAAGCGCGCCCACCATGACTCGTCTCCGGCCCGATTGGAGCTCGGTCTCCTCCGGAAACACACCGAATTCCAACGGCCAATCGATCCAGCGTTTCAGACGGCCGGTCTTCATCTGTGGCTGTCTGATCTTTGCATCGAGCAACCGTAGCAATCAGCTCGGTGGTCAACCGACACATTCACTACAATTGTCCAAATCGCGGGTGTAGTTCAATGGTAGAACATCAGCTTCCCAAGCTGAATACGGGGGTTCGATTCCCCTCACCCGCTCCGAGGTGTGTTCGCATCATCGCACCTTGTGTGTTCGCAGTCGCTGGGCAGCGACGACCCAATTCGGTTTCTGGCGGTCTGGATTAAGCAATCACACATACGCGGCGCGATTGTTTATTGCAGCGAACGAAACCCACTCAGACGATGTGGTGACTCACTCTGGACGCGTCGAAGCAACCGACATGCATTGAGAGGACAGCGGGCTCAATCAGGTGGATCCGAGCCGGACTCGGCAGTCGGCTGTGCACCGAATCCCGTAGCGACCTTCGATCGATCGTCGATACTCGGCTCGTCATGAGACCAGCCTCGCCGTGCATCAGAGCGCTTTCGACGGCCCCGGTCGGTCGACAGCAGAGTCTCTTCACGATCGAACCGCTTGGTCTCGATGTAGTTGTACGCAGCGCACAGATGAGCGAACGAACGCTTGCGACGTGGGAGTGAGAAGGAAGGGTGGTACGGCGCACCGAAATCCGTGTGCCCGGGCGTACCCGACCGATTCGGTAGGACATGGGCTGGACCAAAGCTAAAACTGCGAGTGTCGTGAATCATACGAAACCGTGGTGCACGTGTCTGGTCCGTGATACTGTTTGGTGATGTTGAATCTGTCCATGTGCCCCGCGATGTGTTGTTGCTGTTGCGACAGTGCCGTGCGTGGAGGTTCATAGAAGTCATCGCTAACTAGCTTCAACAAATTCCTTCACCCGTCTCGGCTTTCTCGCTGGAGCGGGTTTTCTCGTTTCCTGGCCCTCCAATCGCTACAGAAAGAACCCAACAATGACTGCTCAAATCCAAGTCTCACCAGTCGGCATCTCAGATCGAGCTTTGCGCAGGTTCGAGGACATCCGCGATCTCCTGCCTGATGTTGACAACCCGACCCCGCTCGTTCGCGTCCGCAACTCCGTCAGTGCACCCAACGTGTACCTCAAACTGGAATGGCTCAACCCGTTCGGCTCTATCAAGGATCGAGCAGCGGCATACCTTCTTCGGGGACTCTCAGAAACAGACGGCCTTGCCGGCCGCGAGATTGTGGAAGCGTCGTCAGGGAATACCGCAATCGCCTTGGCTGCGATGGGGGCCTTGAGTGGCACCAAGGTCACAATCACGATACCTGACGGCGTCCCGCAAGAGACCAAAACGCTTCTCAGGATGCTCGGCGCTCAAGTGTGGGAAACACCTGATGAGCTGTGTCCGGTGGATCACCCGAAGGACGGCGCAATAGCCCTCGCACGATCGCTCGCGGCATCAGGAGACGGTTCGCTCTATGTCATGACGGATCAGTACGAGAATCCCAACAATGTTCGCGCCCACTACGAGACGACTGGGCCAGAGATCTGGAAACAGACAGGCGGTGCCGTCAAGGCGTTCTACGCAGGGTTCGGGACCTGTGGAACGATCACGGGCGTCGGAAGATACCTCAAGGAACAGAACCCCGACATACGGGTCGTCGCGATCGAACCAGAGAAGGGGCACCGACTCCCTGGGCTGAAAAGCTTTGCTGAAGCCAACGAGCCAGGGAACCTCGACCGAAACGTCCTCGACGACGTCATCATGGTCACCGACGACTCGGCATACGACATGACCATGCAGCTACACAGTCGAGATGGGCTCCTCGTAGGACCATCAACTGGTGCCATCGTCCACGCCATCAACGCCAACGCCGGCTCCTCCGAGGGTGTCGTTGTTGGTGTGTCACCTGACGGCAGCGCCAAGTACACAACCTACTTCCAGGACAGGCTCGGAACCCAAGGCCAGCCAACGCTATGAGCACGCGAACACACCAAGGAGATCATCCAATGACGACCAATCCAACCTCTGAACCAGCGCCGGCTGTGACTCTCGACACATCGGGGCTGCTGTGCCCGTTGCCGGTGTACAAGGCAGCGCTCGCACTCAAAGGCATCGAACCTGGCCAGATCCTCGAGCTGATCTGCACAGACCCTGGCTCTCTCGCCGACATCCCAGCCATGGCGCACCAACGAGGCGACCGTCTTGTCAGAACCGAAGACCGCGACACCACACAAGTCTTCTGGATCGAAAAAGGAACAACCACATGACAGTCTCCATACAGCCACACCCAACCGAGTCAACAGACGCCAACACGCCGAAGCGGCTCGCCCTCGTCGCCTCAAAGGGAACGCTCGACCAAGCGTACCCGCCGCTCATCCTGGCAACAACAGCAGTCAGCCTCGGTTGGGAGGTCGGCATCTACTTCACGTTCTACGGACTCGACATCCTCCACAAAGACCGATTCGAGAAACTCAAAGTTGCATCACTGGCCAACCCAGCCGGACCACTCCAAGTACCCAACATCGTCGGAGCGATACCAGGAGCTACGGCCCTCGCAACCAAGACGATGAAGAGATGGATGGCCAACTCGGCGATGCCAACAGTCCCAGAATTCATCGATATGGCTCGAGACCTCAACGTCACGTTCTTTGCATGCGCCACCACAATGGGGATCATGAACGTCACTGAAACAGACCTCATCGACGGATGCGACATAGCAGGCGCAGCCGCTTTCCTCGACTACGCAGCAACCGCAGACGTCCAGCTATTCATATGAACGCTATTCATAGGAACACCACCGACACGGAACGGTGGAACGGCAAGCGATCGGGGTGTTCCTCAGCCGCCGTCGATGGCGGCGAGTCGCGTTGACGTCAGTCGTGGCCAAAGGGATCGGAGGCGATCGCTATTGCCTCCGGCAACGTGAACCGTTGTTCGTACAGTGCCCTTCCGATGATGACCTGATCGCACGGCGAAGCGACCAGCGCAGCAACGTCGTGAAGTGATCCCACCCCCCCGCTCGCGATCAGCGAGAGACTCGGCGCGATTGAGTGGACGGATTCAAGCAGCGCGTGATTCGGCCCTTCCAATGTTCCATCACGTTCGATCGCCGTAACGAGCGCGGTCGTGATACCGGCGTCGACCAACCGGCTCACTACTTCTTCCACCGGGGCACCGGCGTCGGTCCAACCAGAGCCCCGGGCCCTGTTGGCGCGTACATCGAGGGCAGCGACTACGCGGTCTGCGCCAACCGCCTCCACGATGCTCTTCAATTCACCGAAGTCGTTCACGGCCGTGGTTCCGACAACCACTCGGCTTGCGCCTGCCTCAAGGGCCTCCGTTGCAGTAGCGCTATCCCTGATACCTCCTCCAATCTGGAAGGGTATGTCGGCTTCGGCGAACGCCGTCCACAGAGTGCGGGTTGGCTCACCGCTTCTTGCCGCGCCCAAATCCACAACGTGAATGAGCGTTGCGCCTGCTCGTATCCACTCGATGGCGCTCTCGACGGGTCCCGTCGAGTACCTCGTAACGTCGCCGTACTCGCCCCTTCGCAGCCTCACGACTGCACCGTCGAGTACATCCACAGCTGGAATGATCTGCATTGTTCGACTCCCCGCAACCATGAGTAGCTCGTAGCGTCTTATTGTGCTAGCATGCTATCACAATAGAACACAGGAGGGATTCGAGGTGCCATCATCCGCTGACACAACTTGGGCAGAAAGCCAGGACGCGGCTTCGCTAATCGATGCCATCCTCACGATTGGGGATGCAGCGGGTGCCGAGCGTTTCCTTCGCGACCTGTGCACCAACCGAGAACTTGAGGAGATGGTTGCACGGTGGGCGGTCGTGAGACGTCTCGCCACGGGCGACTCGTACCGAACGATCCATGAAGAGATCGGTGTCTCCACAGCCACCGTCACGCGAATCAACGATTGGCTCAGAAACGGGAGCGGTGGATACGCCGAAGCGCTCGAAAGACTCAACAGCGAGCCGCTACAGCTCCCATGACGACAATCACGAGAATCGCAATTCCCACGAAGGGCAGGCTTTCGGAGCCATCCTTGGACCTCGTGCGCGCGGCTGGGCTGGTGTTCGAGACGTCCTCTGGCGCCCTTTCGGTGGTCGCACGCAACATGCCAATCGAGGTTCTGTTTGTCAGGGCAGCGGACATCCCTGACTTGGTCCGCAACGGTGTGGCTGACTACGGAATCACAGGACTGGATCTTGTCGTGGAATCAGACGCTGAATCCGCAGTGCTTCAGGATCTCAGGTTCGGGCGATGTACCCTCACTGCTGCCGTCGCCGAATCGTCCAGCGTGACGACGATCGAGGACTTCGCAGGCCTGCGAGTCGCCACCTCGCATCAGGCAACGGTGAACCGGTTCTTTGCCGAGAAGGGCATTCACATCACGACGGTGCCACTCCACGGCTCTGTCGAAGTTGCCCCAAAACTCAACATCGCTGACGCTGTTGTCGATCTCGTTTCGAGCGGTAGCACGATGATGATCAACGGTCTTCGCCCCGTAGCCACGATCCTTGAATCCCAAGCGGTGCTGATTGGGCAACCGGGAGTCGGAGGATCATCGCTCGCCACCATGATCCGCGCCGTCGTGGTCGCGAAACGGAAGCGATACGTCTTGATGAATGTCCGCGAGGAATCAATCGCAGCCGTTCAAGGTCTGATTCCCGGAGCCGACTCACCGACAGTCGTTTCACTCGCCCAAGACGGAATGTACGCGGTGCACTCAGTTGTAGACGCCGACGAAATGTGGCACGTTCTCCCAGCTCTGGAAGCAGCCGGTGCGACGGCCATCCTCGTACTACCGATCGAGCAGATGATCCCATGACACTCACAATTCGTCACGTCGTGCTCAGCGAGATCACCCCAGCGGAACGCGCTGCCCTTGTGACTCGTACGGCAGTTCCGGATCGAAACATACGCGCACAAGCAGCTGACATCGTCGACGATGTCCGCAATCGTGGCGACCAAGCCGTGCTCGCCCTGAATGAGAGGTATGGAGGTGGAGCCGGCCTTGGCGACTGCGCTGCAACGAGCAATTGACGCTGTTCGTAGCGTCCACGAGCGGCAAACTCCCATTGATATTGAATACGAGCCGTCGCCTGGGGTCTCGATCCGTCGTAGGTGGTCGCCGATGCGAAGAGTCGGCGTCTATGTCCCTGGAGGCGGTGCAAACTATCCGTCGTCTCTCGTCATGGGCGTCGTACCAGCGCAAGCGGCGGGTGTTGACGAGATCGCGATTGTTTGCCCTGCGGCGCCGTCTGGCTCGATCGACATAGGGGTTCTTGCTGCCGCACACATGCTCGGCGTATCCGAGGTGTATGCAACAGGCGGTGCCCAAGCAATCGGTGCCCTCGCATTCGGTACCGAAACAATCCGCAGGGTCCAAAAGATTGTCGGACCAGGGGGACCGTGGGTCACAGCAGCAAAGCTCGCCGTGTACGGAGAGGTCGGAGTCGATCTACCCGCTGGTCCGAGCGAGGCAGCTGTGATTGTCGACTCAACTACCGATCCAAGGGTCGCGGCGTCCGACCTTCTGTGCCAAGCCGAACACGGACCAGATTCCGTCGTAACGCTTGTCACGGCTCACGCTGACAAGGCCACCGAGGTAATCGCCGAATTGTCTCGCCAGATTCTTCGACTCAATCGGCGCGACATTATCGAGCGAGCACTCGCGACGCACGGTCTGGTTGTGATTGCTCAAGACCACAGCGCAGCCCTCGCATTCGTCAACGATTGGGCACCGGAACACGCCTCAATCCTGACTGAACGGCCAGCCAAGGACGCCGAAAGCATCACAGCAGCTGGATCGGTGTTCGTTGGCCAATGGAGCCCCGAATCAGCTGGCGACTACGCCACTGGCGCGAACCATATTCTCCCAACGGGCGGCTTGGCTGCGGCCTATGGACCATTGGCAACTGAGGACTTCGGGTCCTGGAGGCAGGTCCAAGAACTCACGCGGGCTGGGCTTGAGGGTCTCGCGCCGACCATCAGGACGCTCGCACAGTACGAAGGCCTGACCGCCCACGCCGCCTCCGTTGAAACAAGGCTCCGGGCCACACAGGCGGCGGTGTCCGCGTGAACAGAAATGCAACGATTTCAAGGATCACCAACGAGACAAACGTCCAGGTTGAACTGGCGATCGACGGGACTGGCGTAACCGATGTCGATACCGGTGTTGGCATGTACGACCACCTCCTTACATCGTTCGGACTCCACGGTTCGTTCGACTTGAAAATCCGAACGGTCGGCGATCTCCATATCGATGAGCATCACACGGTGGAGGACACAGCTATCGCCCTAGGGCAGGCCTTCGATGACGCCCTCGGCGACCGGGTTGGTATCCGCCGATTTGCGGATGCCGCGGTTCCCATGGACGAGGCGCTTGCACGGGTCGCAGTCGACGCAGGTGGGAGATCGCACACAAACCTGTCACTCGCCTTCAACGCACCAATGATCGGGACCCTCGGCACCCAGATGATTCCGCATGCCCTTGAAGCATTCGCCAAATCAGCGAGGATGACCATTCACATCTCGTCGGATGGTCGCAACGACCACCACGTTGCCGAGGCGACCTTCAAAGCACTTGCCAGAGCACTCCGGCAGGTATGTGAAATTGATCCAAGGCGAAGCGGCGTGCCCTCAACAAAGGGCTCACTGTGATCAACATCGGGATCGTCGACCACGGCGCAGGGAACCTTGTCTCCATTGCAAACGCGGTCCGCGCTGTCGGTGCGAAACCCGGAGTGATGCGATCTCCCGAGGGATTTGGTTCCGTTGATGCGTTGGTTCTACCCGGCGTGGGAGCAACCGCCCCCGCGATGAGCCGCCTCACAGCCTCTGGCATGGTCCCAGCCCTGAGTGCGTGGGACGGACCTCTTCTCGGGATCTGTGTCGGATTTCAACTCCTGTTCGACAACTCGGACGAGGACGGTCAGGCGTGTCTCGGGCTCATCGGCGGATCGGTTCGGCCAATCGCGGGGCGGCCAATCCCACACATGGGATGGAACGATGTCAGTCATTCCATGGATCCCCTGTTCGCCGACATCCCAGATCGCGAACCGTTCTATTTCGCGCACTCCTTCGCACCGGTGCCGACAGATGAAGCACACATCATCGCGACCGCCGACTATGGACAGCGATTCGTCGGTGCTGCCAGATTCGGCAACCGGGTTGGCGTTCAGTTCCACCCCGAGCGCAGCGGTATCGCAGGGCTTCGACTCCTGTCCAACTTTGTCGCAGGTGTACGCGAGTCAGCCCGTGTTGCGTAAACGAGTCATTCCGTGCCTGGACGTTGCGGGCGACCGGGTCGTCAAGGGTGTGCAGTTCGTCGACATCACCGACGCTGGTGATCCAGTCGCGCTTGCGTCAAGGTACGCAGCGGAGGGGGCAGACGAGATCTGCATCCTCGACATCACCGCAAGCCTCGAAGATCGGTCAACATTGCTGGACGTCGTAACCCGAATCGCAGCCACGGTCAACATCCCTCTTACGGTTGGGGGAGGCATCAGATCGGTCGACGATATGCGAGACGTTCTTCGCGCAGGAGCAGACAAGGTAGCCGTCAACTCAGCCGCGGCAGAAAGGCCCAGGCTCCTTGAAGAATGCGCTGAAACGTTCGGCAGGCAGTGTGTCGTCCTTGCCATCGATGCGAAACGATCGACCACCTCATCGTGGTCTGTCTTGACACACGGAGGAAGACGCCCCACGAGCCTCAGCGCTGTGGATTGGGCGCGAGACGGATCAAGGCTCGGTGCCGGGGAGATTCTCCTCACTTCCATCGACCAAGACGGGACAAAATCCGGCTATGACCTCGACCTTCTGGGTGCTGTGAAAGCAGCAGTTGAGGTTCCGGTTGTGGCATCGGGTGGCGCTGGCAGTACTTCAGACATGGTTGCGGCCTTCCGCTGGGGAAAGGCCGATGCTGTCCTCGCGGCGAGCATCTTCCACAACGAAACCACAACCGTTGCCGCCGTCAAGCGCAGCCTCGCACTCGCAGGCATTGACGTGCGCACGGAATCGTTGGTCTCATGGCCCTAGACCCATCGGATATCGATTGGAACAAGCACGCTCTGATACCCGTGATCGTCCAGGACGCCGCAACGCGTATGGTGCTGATGCTCGGCTACGCAAACGCTGAAGCCCTGAAGCAAACCGTGGAAACGGGTGAGGTACATTTCTGGAGTCGGAGCCGCAACGAATTGTGGAGGAAAGGCGCAACGAGCGGCAACACGCTGACCGTCGAGTCAGTGCACCTCGACTGCGACAACGACACCATCCTGATCACAGCCACTCCCCACGGTCCGACATGCCATCTCGGCGAACAGTCATGCTTCGGGCAACCAACCGACTCTGGCGGCATCCGTCAACTCTGGCGAACCATCAAGGACCGCGCACGCGACGAACCGCCTGGCTCGTACACGGCGTCGCTCATCGCCCAGGGCACCGATGCCGTAGCACGAAAAGTCATCGAGGAGTCTGGCGAGCTTGTTCTTGCAGCAAAGAACCACGAAACAGGAGGAGACCCTGTCAGGGTGGTCGAGGAAGCAGCCGATCTCACCTACCACCTCCTCGTGCTCCTTGCCGAACGCGGAATCGATCTCAACGACGTAGAAGCAGAACTCGATCGCAGAACCAGCAGCCGAAGTAGATAGCGCTATCGCCCTGGTGCAACCTGCAACGATCGGGTAACAGAGTCCACCACTCCCCCATCCATTGCCAACCACATGAGGCTCGTCGCCTACAGCCCTGGACTATGGGTGTGCAGTCAGCGGGCTCGCAGATCGACCCTGCGAATCTTGCCCGATACCGTTTTCGGCAGGTCGTCGATGAATTCGACATGGCGCGGATACTTGTACGGAGCGGTCACGGCCTTCACATACTCCTTAATCTCAGAAGCGAGCGCATCGGAGGGCGCGAAGCCAGAACGGAGAACGACAAAGGCTTTAACCACCTCACCGCGTTCGACATCCGGCACTCCGATGCATGCGACCTCCTGCACAGCCGGGTGCTCCATGATCACAGACTCCACCTCGAAGGGTCCAATTCGGTAGCCAGCGGAGATGATGACGTCGTCTGCGCGGGATACAAACCAGAAGTACCCGTCTTCGTCCACCCGGGCGCGGTCGCCTGTCAGATACCAGTCGCCGAGGTGGGCTGCGGCTGTCGCCTCTGGGTCTTGCCAGTATTCGACGAAGAGCCCGACTGGGCGCTCCGGCTTGCATCTCACAGCAATCTGACCCTCGCTGCCTGGTCCTAATGATGTTCCCTCACTGTCCACCACTGCCACTTCAAAGCCAGGAGTGGGCTTCCCGAGTGCTCCGGGCTTCTTCGGCATACATGGAAAATTGGCGATCAGATTTACTGTCTCAGTCTGTCCGTACCCATCGTGAATCTCAGTACCGGTTGCCGCTTTCCATTTCTCGAACGTCTCTGGGTTGAGGGCTTCTCCCGCCGCTAGGCAGTGGCGCAGGCGAGAGAAGTCGTAGACGCTCAGATCGCGGGTCACGAGATTTCTATAGATGGTGGGCGGTGCACAGAACACCGTCACTTCGTAGTCGACGATCATCCGAAGCATCTGATCGAAGTCTGGCTTGCCCTCAGCATTCCACGCCATCACGGCGGCCCCAAGCGCCCATTGCCCAAAGAGCTTCGACCAGGCGGCTTTCGCCCATCCGGTATCCGATACTCCCCAGAACACGTCGTCTGGACCCAAGTCCTGCCAGAAACGCGCAGTGATCTGGTGCCCAATCCCATACGACGCTTGAGTGTGGAGGACCATCTTGGGATTGCCGGTGGTGCCGGATGTGAAGTAGATCAACATCGGATCCGACGACGAAGTCACATCGTCCGCCACACGCTCGGCCGGTGCGGCCGAACGAGCAGCGTCACCGTCGATCCATCCCTGCACCGGGCCGCCCACTGAGATGGTTGTGGTCAGGCTGGGACACTCATCAAGAATCGCACTGACCGCTACAGCCCCTGCGGGATTCGTGATTGCCATTGTGGCACCAGATTTGTTGATCCGGTACGCAATGTCCTTCGGTCTCAGCTGCGTCGAAGCAGGCATGGGAATGGCACCGAGTTTGATGGCCCCAAGTATCGCGTCGTACCAGCCGACCACTCTCGGAAGCATCAAGAAGATGCGGTCACCCTTGGAGATGCCCAGATCGGCCAGCACTCGGGCCATCTGATCCGAGCGATCACGGATGTCCCCGTATGTGAAGTCGTCGGCAGTGCTCCCGTCGGGTGACACGATTCGCAGCGCGAGCTTGTTCGGCGTCTCATCAGCCCGGGCGTCCAATATGTCGGCAGCAGCATTGAACCGCTCCGGTACCTCAAGAGAGAACGAAGCCCTTGTCTCGTCGTAGTCCGTCATATTCGGCATTTGTCCTCCGCTGGTCGGTGTCTTGAGGATTCCCAATGTGCCTGCACTTTCGGTCGCCTGCGTCTTAGGACGGCCTAAGCAGATCGTTCAATGTGTCGCCGAGCAGCGTGAACACGAGGACCGTCAGGAAGATGGCGCTTCCAGCGCCAACGGCGATCCAAGGATTGAGCGCGAGAAGAGTTTTCCCAGTGTCGAGCATACCACCCCAGGAGGGGTGCGGAGGCTGCGCACCAAGTCCGAGGAAGCTGAGAGCAGCCTCGGTGAGCACGGCGGTTGCAAACGTCAAGGTGAACTGAACGAAGATGAGCGACATGAGATTGGAGAGCAATGCGGTCGACATGATGTACCGGTGACTTCCGCCTATTGCTCGGGCCGCGACGACAAATTCCGCTTCTCGTAGGACAAGAGTCTGTCCACGGATCAGACGTGCGAAACGAGGGATCTGCACGACACCGATAGCGATGATCGTATTTCTCAGGTTCGGACCTAAGGCCGCGACCGTCGCCATGGCGAGAATGATTGGAGGGAAGGCAAGCAGACCGTCGGTGACGCGCATCATAATGGTGTCAGTCTTTCCTCCGAAGTAGCCGCTGATGATCCCCATCGGTACGCCGAAGATCACCGAGATCGCAGTTGCACCAAATCCCACGTAAAGCGAGATCCGCGACCCGAAGATGATGCGCGAGTACACATCGCGCCCGATCTCGTCCGTGCCGAGCCAGAAGCCCCAACTTGGCCGCTGGATTGGGAGGCCGACGACCTCGACGGCGCCGTATGGGGCAATGAGGTCGGCAAAGATGGCTACGAGAATCAGACCGAGAAACAGCGAAACGGTGACACCAGCGTGCTGCCCTGGACGTCGCTTGTATGTATCTCGGTATCGAATCGGTGGAAGTCTGAGAACGCAGGGTTCAGAAACCCGCTGAGGCGGTCACCGCCCGCATCCCGTCGTCGCGGTACGCGGATAATTCGATGGCATCGTCCGTGTGCTGGCCGCGTACGCGAATCATCTCCCCCACGTGGATCGGCGCCTGTGCTCGGAACTCGAACCAGTTGACCGGATCTGGCGTCGATGAGCGCGCAACGTCTGCGAGGCATACCGCGGTCAGCGGACCTTGCACCACGAGATCTGGGTACCCCTCCTCGCGCTGGGCATAGGACCTGTCGTAGTGGATGCGGTGCGAATTGAAGGTCAGCGCGGAGAACCGGAACAGCATGACCTCGTCAGTTGCGATGTCGCGAAGAAGAGGGGCATCCGCGACCGTTCGCTGTTCCGATGGACCGTTCGCTGGTTTGGCGTTCGTATAGACCAGATCCTGACGCTCCTCCACGAGGAGGTCTGCTCCGCACCTGATGGCATGACGCAGACCAACGACAACCAGGTCACCTGTTGATCCGGTCTTGCGTTCGATCGCTTCAACGACACTGGTCCGAGTTACGTCCATACCAACCTCAAGGGGAGCGTGCACCTCGGTCCTGCCTCCGGCGAACATCCGGCGGCGAAGCTCGATCGGAGGGAGGAAACCCCCTCGGAC
>JAQCAA010000047.1 GCA_027728645.1 Actinomycetota bacterium
GGCGAGTTCTGCTGGGAGGTTCAACGGTTCGACGATTGCTGATGATTCGTGCTCGCCCCAGCTTTCCCTCGGAAGTAGCCACATGATCTCGAACTCGTTGCCATCTGGGTCGGCTCCGTACAGACTCTTGCCTCCACTGCGCCCAGGCCGCCGTATGACAAAGGACAAGATCGGTCAGGCGCTGTCTGTCTGATGATCAAGCATCGCTTGTGCGGTTGTTTGGGTCAAGCGACGACCTCCTGCCTCTCTGGATCGCCGAGCCGTACCTTCCGATTGCCCCTCCAGTCGCCCGAGTCCTCGAAGCTCGTTCACAGGCCGGTGGACAACATGAGATAGTTGGATGAGTGGCGGGACAACGTTTATCCTTGTGGTCTCAGCCGAAAGGGACCGGTCATGCTCCAGAATATTCTTTGGTTTGTCGCAGTGGTGGTCATCATCGGAGCGATCTTCTCGTTGTTCCGTGGATTGCTGAAGTGGGGGATCATCCTGCTCATCGTGGCGCTGCTTTTCGGAGGCTTAGGGTTCTTCGCCTGATCTGAAGAGCGACCAGCCGTTCTAATCGCTTCCGCACGGCAGTGAACGTCGAATCCTGCAGCACGTGCATACGTGGCAGAGGCACATGTCTAGGACATGGTTGTTTTCTGCCGGCCGGTCAACCATCCGAGAGCGTGAATCGCAAACGACCTAAGCTGCCCGACGAGGGACCCAAGGTATTTCCTCATCGCTACAGGAGGCATCAATGAAACGGACACTTGGCTCTCTGCTCGTCGTCGGCATTGTCTCGGCGCTTCTCGCGTTCGTGGTCGGAACTGCCGCAGCGTAGACAATCGCGGCAGAAGCGCGGCTCGCCGCAATCAATGGTTCGTTCACCGACCCAGTTGCGGTAACAGTCAATGGCAAACCCATTCCTGCAGACCTTGCATACGCGCAAGACGCCGTCAGCGGCGTCGGAAGTGCGGGTACCTACACCGTCAGCTTCGGAGGTACTGCTGAGACCACGGTCACGCTCAACTATGGGGAGGCCGCAACGGTTGTTTCCGGCTTCGGCGAAGACGGCAGCGGAGCCAAGGCATATCCTGTGGCCGTCGAGCCAATCCCCACCGGTCAGGCGACCTACAACTTGTGGAACGCCACCAATGTCGATGTGACTATCACGGTGGGCGGCGGATCTGCCGTATTGGTGGGACCCGGAGATGGTGTCGCTTTCGCACAGGTTCCGGCAGGGACGGTGCTCTTCACGATGGATAGCGCCGCCGGGACATTCGAAGCGAGTGCGGACTCGTACACCGATGTCTTCGCTGTCGACGACGGCACGGGCGTAGCGATCGCCTACGCCGCAATTGCCTCCATGTCCGATTTGATCGGTTCGATTGAACCACCTTCCGAAGGAGCCGTCGTTCCGGATGTCGTGGGACTCGCACAAGCAGAGGCTGAAGGTATCATCGTTGCAGAGGGCTTGGTAGCTGCTACCCAGCTTGAGTCGAGCGACACGGTGGATGCAGGTCTGGTGATCGCCACTGATCCGGCTGCCGGTGCGACGGTTCCCTTTGACACTCATATCCAGATTCGCGTATCGACCGGCATCGACACCGTTGAGGTCCCTGATGTCGCGGGAACGGCTCAGACAAACGCCATCGCCGAACTCGAGGCCGCTGGGCTCGAATCCAGCGTCGAGGTTGGAGAGAGTGAAACAGTCGAAGAAGGTTTCGTCATCGAGACGAACCCGGCGGCCGGCACCCTTGTTGCCGTTGGAACAGAGGTATCAGTCCTGGTGTCGAGCGGGCCCGGCGACACGACGGTTCCCGACTTTTCAGGCATGACAGCCGATGAAGCGATAGTGGCGGCCGAGGCTGTCGGACTGAGCGCCGATGTCGTTCTCGACCCAGTCGAGCCCGACGAGAGCGGCTTCGTCATCGATCAGGACCTAGAAGCTGGCGAGACAGTACCGATCGGGACAGTTGTTGTCGTGCAGCTGAGCCCAGCCATCGAGGGTCCGTGGACGATCATCGAGGTCAACCCTGACCTCCTCCTCGCAAGCACCGGTGTCCGATTCGAACCCGGTTCGTTGACCGAGACTCAGGTTCTCGACACGACGTTGGTCGCAAACGCACTCGTAGATGAACGTGGCTATTGGACGTCCGACATCGACCTTTCGACGCTCGAACCTGCGGAACGCACCGTGCGCATTACTGGCACTGGAATGGACGGGTCGAAGTACTCACAAGACTTCGTCATGCCAGCAAGGGGCGAATCGACCGATGAGATTATCGTCACCGATGAAGGATTCCCTGTGTGGGGATGGGTGGTCGCAGTCATCATGCTCGTGGCTCTGGTCCTGCTTGTCATCGTGCTCGTCCAGGACATGCGGTCAAGAAGAACCAAGAGTGACGCACTGACACACGATTAGATGCTGTGAGGGGTGGCCGGTCGGCTGTCCCTCATTCGCGTCTCTCAGGTCAGTTGAGGCCGATTCGAGAGCCTCGATTTGGACCGGCAACCCTTGCCTCAGCTGACCTAGATATAGGTTCTGGTTAGTGACCATCTACGACACCAAGGGCTGCATGGTGAAGAACCCTCGGGACATCTCGTTGGAGCGACCAACGCGTAGCCGACTTCTGACGCGGCCGGCTATACGCCGCCTCGGCCGAGGTTGATCCAGGTGGTCTTCACATTTGTGTACTTGTCGAGGGCGAGGAGTGATTTGTCTTTGCCTCCGAAGCCGGATTCTTTGTAGCCACCGAACGGGGCTGTGATGTCCGAGGTGTCGAAGTTGTTGATCCACACGGTGCCGGCCTTCAGCGCTGCCGACATGCGGTGGGCTCTGCCGAGGTTCGATGTCCACACGGCAGCCGATAAGCCGTATCTGGTTTCGTTGGCAATGGCGACGGCTTCTTGTTCTGTATCGAAAGGGATGATGCTGAGGACAGGGCCGAAGATCTCATCACGGGCGATATCCATGTTGTTACTGACATCAGCGAACACGGTCGGTTCTACGTAGTAGCCACCGGATTCGGACAGGGTTTGGTTCCCGCCAGAAACAAGCCTTGCACCTTGCTCCTGGCCTCGTTCCACATAGTGCAACACCCTGGCGAGCTGGGCTTGGTCGACGATTGGGCCAGCCTTCGTCGCTGGGTCGAGTGGGTCTCCAGGCATCCAGCTCTTGGAGAGCTCGCCGACTTCCTCCACCACACGGTCGTAGACGGAGCGTTCCACGAGCAGCCTTGATCCCGCAATACACATCTCGCCGGTGTTCCAGAAGATCGAGAAGCCAACGGCCCCGATCGCGAATTCGAGATCCGGTGCGTCGGCGAAGATGATGTTCGGGGTCTTGCCGCCGGTCTCAGCAGACACACGCTTCATGTTTGACTGGCCTGCGTACTGAAGGAACAACTTGCCGACCTCGGTTGACCCGGTGAATGTGATGCCGTCGACATCTGGGTGCACACCAAGAGCGCGCCCAGCGGTCTCTCCATAGCCTGGAACCACGTTGAGCACGCCAGGAGGGATCCCAGCTTCGAGAGCAAGTTCAGCCACCCGCAGGGCAGACAGCGGTGATTGTTCGGCTGGTTTGAGTACGACTGAGTTCCCAGCAACCAGCGCCGGCGCGAGTTTCCAGGAGTTGATCATCATCGGGAAGTTCCACGGCGTGACAGAGCCAACGACCCCAATTGGTTCGCGAGTGATGAGGCCGAGCGCGTTTGGGCCGGTTGGAGAAATGTCGTCGTACAGCTTGTCGGCTGCTTCTCCGTACCAGGAGTAGGTGTGGACCGCTTGGGCAACATCGACTCGCCTTGAGTACCTAATCGGCTTTCCGACATCAAGGGTCTCGAGCAGTTGGAGTTCTTCTCCATTCTCCTCAATCAGACCGGCGAGCTTGACCAGTGTCTGGCCGCGGTCGCGAGGAGTGAGTTTTGACCACCTGCCGTCGTCGAACGCCGCTCGTGCCGATGACACAGCGGCGTCGATGTCGCCGTCTTCCCCCTCGGCCACGGACGTAATTGGCTGTCCGGTGGCTGGGTTCACCGTTTCGAATGTCTTGCCAGAAGCTGAGTCCACCCATTTGCCGTCAATCAACATCTTGTTGCGTGGTGTGACAGCGGCTGCCGCTTCAGTCCAGTGAGCGAGGGTTGTCATGCTTTGCCCTTGGGCACGATTCTGTGCCATCGAAGTGTGTTGGTTGCCTCTTTGCCTGCGCCTGGCTGCACATATGAGAGTTGCAGGGCCACTTGACCGTCCGATTCCTCGACCCATTCGATGCGCCGTGACTGGGTCGCTCCGACCCAGTCTGGGAACAGACTCAATTCAACGTCGTGATGGACTTCGTCCCCTACGATTTCGTAGCTACCGGCGTAGGAGATATAGCCAGCGGCTGCACCGGCGCGGTTCAACGCTTGCGCTCCGGCAAAGGATGACGTGTCGAGCATCTCGCGATCCTGACGCATCAGCGAAGCCATCATTCTGCCCTCATCCGTGTAGGTGAGCAGGCCAACGGCTGAGCCGCCGAAGGGTCGGACGGTTCTGCCTCCGATTGAGACGGTCCACTCGACCAACCTCCATGTGCCAACAAGTGCATGCATCGGACAAAGGTATCAGCCCCCGTGCGCTTGGGTTAGCGAATAATGCTGTCTTTGGCCGCGGAATCGGGTCTCAGGTGCAAGTCCACAGAGTACGCTTCGATGGCTCATGACGAATGAAACCCACATCAACACCGAGGCGGAGGAGATGTACCTCATCACGATCGCAATGGCGATCGAGGACGGCTCAGTCTCGCCGATATCCGTGTCAGATATCGCGAAACAGCTTGAGGTTTCAGCCGTCTCTGCCAATCAGATGGTGAAGAAGCTTGAAGGCTTGGCGCTCGTGGACTACACCCCGTACAAGGGCGTCGCACTCACGGCGGAAGGTGCCGAACGTGCCAGTTCAGTGCTGCGTCGTCGCCGGCTGTGGGGTCTGTTCCTGTCTGAACGCCTCGGTCTGACGCCCGATCGCGCAGACGAGGTCGCGTGTGCAATGGAACACATCACGCCTGAGTATGTCGCAGATCGGCTTTCGGATTTCCTTGGGGATCCAAAGTTCGGTCCCACCGGAAAGCCGATCCCGCGAGGAGCGGACACCGAGACAGCCAACGGAATCCCTCTTGGCGATGCTCCTCCTGGTGAGGACGTCGTTGTTGCGACGGTTGCTAGCCCGTTTGATACGTTTCTTTCATCCCAAGGTGCTCACGAGGGGGCGACTGTCTGCGTTCTCGCTTCAGCTTCCAACGGAAGCGTCGTACTGTCGACGAGCGAGGGGCCCGTCCACCTGTCGGCTGAAGCCGCGGCAGCGATCACAATCAGGTTGAATTCGTAGCCCGAGGCGAAGCCCGTCTTCGAGCCGTAGGATTGTGATTCAGAAGACAACGCATGGAGGATTGATGTTTGACCGCGCAGAGGTGGCAGTGCAGGCCGCCGTCGATTCGGGGGCTTCGTACTCAGACGCAAGAGCCATGATCACCAGATCTGAGACAATCCGTGTGCAGAACCAGAAGCTCGACACTCTCGATGTCAACGAGTCCGTGGGAGTTGGGGTCCGTGCCCTGATTGGGTCGTCATGGGGGTTTGCAAGCACCGGGAACCTGTCAAATGCCGGTCTCGCGGCGTGTGGCAGAGAGGCGACGAGTATTGCCAAAGCATCGGCAATTGTTGCTGGGCCCACGCTTGACTTCGGCAGCGTTCCTGTTGTTGAGGCCTCCTGGGAGACTCCTCACCTCGAGAATCCGTTTGATGTCTCCACGACGGAGAAGGTTGACATGCTTGTCGATGTCACACGCACGATGCAGTCCGTCGCAGGAATTGACATCGCAAACAGCGAGTTGGGTGGATTTGACACAAACAAGTGGTTCGTTTCCTCCCATGGGCACCGTATCCACCAACACATCGTCGAAGCAGGCGGCTATTACTCAGCGCTGGCGATCGGGGAACATGAGTCCCAGATCAGGTCGTACCCACAGTCCTTCGGTCACTACGAAACAGGTGGCTACGAAGCGATCCGCAAGTGGAATTATCCAGAGCATGCGCTCCGGATTGCGGAGGAGGCGGTGGCGCTCTTGACGGCGCCGATTATGGAGGAGAGGGAAACATCGCTCGTTCTTGAGAGTTCCCAGGTCGCTCTTCAGATCCACGAATCGGTCGGGCATGCGATTGAACTCGATCGCATCCTTGGCTGGGAGGCGGCGTTTGCTGGTACGAGCCACCTTCAACTCGACAAGCTCGGTACGCACCGGTACGGCTCGGAGCTCATGAATATCACGGCAGATGCGACGATCCCAGGAGCGCTCGGCAGCTTCGGCTACGACGACGAAGGAAGCCCAGCCCAATGTGTTGACATTGTCAAGGACGGCATTTGGGTCGGTGTCCTCTCTGGCCGCGATTCGGCAGCCGTTGCCGGATTGCCCTCTGGCGGAATGGTGCGAGGAGATGGCTACAGCAGGATTCCGATGGTTCGCATGACCAACGTTGGGCTCCTCCCTGGCGAAGGAACTCTTGACGACATCATCGCTGACACCGACGACGGCGTGTATATGGGCACCAACCGGTCATGGTCGATTGATGACAAGCGTCTCAACTTCCAGTTCGGATGCGAAATCGGGTACGAAGTCAAGAACGGGAGCCTTGGTCGCATGGTGAAGAACCCAACCTACACAGGTATCACCCCTCATTTCTGGGGCTCACTTGACAGGCTTGCTGGCGAAAGCGAATGGACCCATTGGGGTATCCCGAACTGTGGAAAGGGGCAGCCTGTGCAGGTTGGGCACACCGGCCATTCCGCATCTCCCGCTCGCTTCACGAACGTGCGGGTGGGGGTGAAGGGATGAGTAAGTCACAAGATCTTGTCACACAGGTCCTCGAGATCGTGGGAGATAGGGCCGAAGCTGGCGTATATGACCGAACCGGAACCTCGGCGTTGACCCGGTTCGCAAACTCCTTCATCCACCAGAACGTGTCAGACGATGTTGCTGATGTACATCTCACCATCTCCCTCGGCGGCAAGGTGGCATCAGGGAGCACGACATCAGTGTCGCCGGAAGGCCTTGGCTCGCTCGTTGAGCGAACGATTACGTCGGCGTCGGACCAATCGACGGATGAGACATTTCCCGGATTCGGAGGACCGGTCGATTCCCCGAAGGTTGATCTCTTTGACGAAGCCACGGCTGCAGCCGACCCCGCAGCACGCGCTGAGGTCGTCAAGACCTTCGTTGATGCAGGCAAAGGCCTCTTGGCTGCTGGGATGTGCGAAACGATGGCGTTCCACGACGCATACGCAAACACCTCCGGTCGCAGAATTCATGGAAGATCCACCAAGGCGATCCTCGACGGCATCCACCAGACATCAACGACGGCAGGTTCTGGACACTCAGCAGGACGCGGTCTCGGCGATATCGCAGCGCAATCGGCAGGAGAACAGGCTTCCGCACGAGCGCGGATGGGAGAACAGCCTTTCGATACGAAGCCTGGCCAGTACGAGGTTGTCCTCGCGCCGGAAGCAATGGCGACGATCGCTGAGTTCCTCTCGGCGTACGGATTCAACGGCAAGGCGTACAACGAAGGCCAGTCCTTCGTGAACCTTGGTGAAAGTCGTTTCGACGAATCGATTCAGTTGTTTGACGACATCTTTGAGTCGCGAGCAATGGGGATGCCGTTCGATGCGGAGGGGACACCTCGTGCCCGCCTCGATCTCATCGTGGACGGATCGACCCCATCGCTTGTCCACGACCGAAGGTCAGGGCTTGTTGCTGAGTCCCAGACAACAGGACACGCCGCGCTCGCAGGTGAATCATGGAGCGGCGAGCCCGCCACGAGAAACCTATTTATTGGCGATGGCGAATTATCCGAGGACGCCCTAATTGCGCAAGTTGAGCGAGGCATCTATGTCGCAACGTTCAACTATTGCCGTGTCCTTGATCCGAAGACCGTTGTCGTGACCGGCCTCACCCGCAACGGCACATTCATGATTGAGAATGGTGTGATTACTGGTGCCGTCACGAATCTGCGGTTCACCCAATCCTTCATCGACGCTCTCGGTCAGGGAAATGTCGGTGGAGTCGGACGAAACGGACGATTCGCCAACGCAGAAAGTGAACCAGGAGTCGTGCATGCGCCTTCTGCCCACCTCAGGTCCTGGAACTTCACCGGAGGAGCAGCGGGCTGATGGGAATTCTTGGCCCCGATATCGCAGCGGCAGTGTTCGATGACGTCGAGACCGCCCAAGAGGGCTGGGCGATGCTCACGGAAGCCGAGATTCCATCGACGATGATCACAGACCCAGGAATCCTTGGACGCTACAACGTTCAGCTGATGGTTGATCGATCAGACCTTGAAGCGGCTCAGCGAGTCCTTGCGCCTCTCGTCAACGCGAACCGTAAAGAGGGTCCCTAAACCTCAGCGCCTTCGTGATCGTGGTCGTGGCCGGCGTGGTCGTGTTCTGCCTCTTGGGCCATTTCGGATTCGAATCGCATCCATGTCGAGACCCTCGATTTGACCGATGAGGTCCTCAAGAGCGTCCTCTGGGAGTGCGCCTGGCTGTGAGAAGACGCCGATATTGTCTCGGAACGCCACGAGCGTCGGAATCGATCGGATTCCAAAGTTCGCGGCGACAGCCTGCTGATCCTCGGTATCGACCTTGGCAAAAGTGATGTTCGGGTGGTTTTCAGACACCTTTTCGTAGGTTGGTCCAAAGTTTCGGCACGGTCCGCACCATTCGGCCCAAAAGTCGATGAGGACGATGTCGTTGCCCTCGATCGTTTCGACGAGGGTCTCTTCGGTGATGTTGATGGTTGCCATGAGGGTATCTCCTGTGTGTGCTCGTGAGGTAAACGCAGGTCCCGCTTCTGGTATTCCATTACGCGGTATACCAACGGCTTGTTGCCCGACCGTGTTTTCCAGTGAGGAACCGTGCGTCTGTACCCTGACGTGGTGTCCGAACCTACCGCGATCGTTTTGTTGTCGGGTGTTGCCGTACACGCCGGTGCAGTTCCGATCCTGCGTGATGTCGACCTGAATGTAGGCGCAGGTGACGTGGTCGGGTTGTACGGCGCAAACGGCGCAGGAAAGACCACGCTGCTTCGACTGATTGCAACACTCACAAGGCCTTCACAAGGTAGGGGATCTGTGTTCGGAGCAGATCTCTCAGGCCAGGATCGCTTCCTCGTCAGGCCAAGAATCGGCTACATCGGCCACACACCAGGCTGGTACCCAGAGCTGACGCTTGCGGAGAACATGGGGTTCGTAGCCGAAGCCATGGGAATTGATGGTTCTTCCGTGTCGCCGTCGCTAGCGGCTGTCGGGCTTGAAGGAGCGAAGGACAGGCGTGCAGATCGTTGCAGCCACGGCATGCAGCGCAGGGCTGAGTTTGCCCGTGTTGTGATGACCGAACCTGATCTTCTACTCCTCGACGAACCCCACTCAGCTTTGGATGCTGATGCGATCGACTTGGTCGACAGTCTCGTCAAGGAGACCATCGGTCGGGGCGGGGCCGCGATTCTCGTTTCGCACGACCGAAGGCGCGTCGACGGGCTTGCCGACAGAACGTTCGAAATTTCAAGTGGGGCGCTCACATGACCCCAACGTTCATGGCACAGGCCAAGGCAGTGGCAAGACGCGATCTCGTGAGAGAGCGAAGATCTGGCGAAGTGCTTTGGGTGACCCTGCCATTTGGCGCAGTCGCTTTGCTTCTAATCCCGATTGCCATCGGCCCTGAATCCGTGACCCTGCGAACGGTGGGGGTTGGTATGTTCTGGGTCGTGGTCATGCTGTTTGGCGTGCTGATCTCTGTGCGGCGGACGACATCGGACTCGGTTGCTCAGCGAGACATGGTTGCGCTCACAGGGGTTGATGCTGCTGCGGCATATGTCGGCTCAACCGCCGTCAACTTCATATTGTTGATTGTGTTTGAGGTTGTTCTAGGGCTGCTCACCATCGTCCTCTATGACGTGAGGCTCACCGGTCTCGTTTGGATCCCTGTCATTCTTGTGCTCGTTGCGGCTGGGCTCTCGCTGCTTGGAACCCTCGCTTCTGGCATTGTTGCAACGGGTCGATCGGCTTCTGCACTTGTTCCGCTTGTCGTCGCCCCAATGTCCGTGCCGCTGCTGATCGCCGCTACCCAGTCCTTTGAGGGCTTACGGCTTGGCAGGAGTATCCTCACGTGGGTCCTGATGTTGGTCGTCGTTGTGCTCGTGTTGGCGATTGCTGGGGTCCTTTCCGCCAGACCTTTGCAGGAGACAGGATGACCGTCCAGAGTCGACAGGGCAGCGCATCGTGGCCATGGGTCGCCATGGTTGTAGCCGGATTCATCGCACTGATCGCATCACTCCTCGTCTCTCCAGACGCTGTCCAGGAAGAGTTGTCACGCATCCTCTACGTCCATGTTCCTGCGGCGTGGCTTGCCTATGTGTCGTTCGCCGTCACCATGGTGGCTTCTGGCATGTACCTCGCACGTGAGGACCTGAAGTGGGACCGCATCGCCGCAGCATCGGCTGAGGTCGGGGTCTTCTTCACTGGGCTGACCCTCGTCGTTGGGATGATCTGGGGTAAATCCACATGGGGCGTGTGGTGGACCTGGGATGCACGGCTGACCCTTACGGCAATCATGTTCTTTGTGTACCTCGGCTATCTCGCCCTTCGTAGGACCTCGACGAAGCTTGAGTCGAGGGCGAAACAAAGCGCAGTCCTTGGGGTCGTCGCCATTGTGCAACTCCCTCTCGTCCACTTCTCCGTCGAATGGTGGAGAGGACTCCACCAAACTGCCTCTGTGATTCGGCCGGCTGCGGCAAACATGGATTCCTCGATGGTGATCACCCTGTTCTTGGCGGTTGCGATGTTCTCAATCATGTATGTCGCAATGATGTTCAAGCTCGTTGAACTGGCGAATCTTGAGGAGCAGATCATCCGTCGCGACCAATCCGGAACCGGCCCGGTAGCCGGCGAAGCTGTGAGTGCACCAAACCTCGGGACGGGTGCCTGATGATGGAGACCTCGGAGCAGTGGGCTTGGGTCGCTTTCGCCCTCGGAGCAACGTATGTTGGTCTCGTTTTGTTCGCAACCTCGATTCATTCGCGAATCAAGAAGGCCCGCCAGCGACTTGAGGGCCAGCGATGAGGCGCTACATGCGGTTCGTGGTGCCGGCAGTCGTGCTGGTAGCAATTCTTGCGATTCTGCTCGTCAACCTCAGCGCATCACTCGTCTATTACAACACTCCCGCCGAGGTGCGAGAGCGGGCAAGCAGCGACGAGCGACTGCGCCTCGGGGGAAGGGTCGAGCCTGGTTCTGTGGTCGACGGTGGCGAAACCGTGACATTCAGGGTGCAGGACTGCGACACGTTTGTGGATGTCGCCCACTCGGGAGTTCCGCCTCAGCTGTTCCAAGAGGGGATCGGCGTCGTACTTGAAGGAACCTGGGACGGTCAGTCGTTTGTGTCAGACACGATGCTTGTCAAGCACGACGAGCAGTACCGCTCAGACGACGCTGACTATGACACTGAGCGACACGCCTGTAGCGAGACATGATTGCGACAGCTGGCTATGCAGCCGTAGTCATCTCCCTTGGCGCCTCGATAGCGCTCGTAATCCAGGGTGTCCGGGCCTCGGCGACCGGCGACAAGAGTCTTGTCTCGCTGCCGGTGAAGGTGTTGGTGGTGGCTTCGTTGGCAGCGTTCGTAATCCTTGAGATTGGCATCCTGACCCACGACTTCTCGATTCTGTACATCGCAAACAACACAGCATCGACAACTCCGATTGTGTTTCTGTTCGCAGGAGGATGGGCTGCGCTTGAAGGCTCCATCGTGCTGTGGGGGCTTGTACTCGCTGTGTTCATTGGCCTCGTGTTTCGGTCAAAGGCTTCGGACGACAGGCTCGGTGTGTTGGCGTTGGGTGTCATGGGTGCGGTTGCTGTGTTCTGGTTTGGGCTTATGGCGACGGCCGCAAACCCGTTTGCTGTATGCACAGAGCTTGCCAACGGTTCCTGCTCGGCCTCTTCCTGGTGGCCGCTCGCTGAGTCGGTTGCACCCGTTCAGGGAAGAGGCCCGAACCCTCTTCTCCAGAACCACATCCTGATGGCAGTTCACCCACCGATGCTGTACGTCGGGTATGTCGGGCTCACTGTTCCGTTCGGCTTCGCCATCGCCGCTCTGTGGTTGCGCGACACAGGCAAGTCGTGGCTCGACCGAACCCACCGGTGGACGCTGGTTTCTTGGATCTTTCTTGGATCTGCCATCTTTCTTGGCGCATGGTGGTCGTACGAGGTACTCGGGTGGGGCGGATATTGGGCATGGGATCCCGTCGAGAATGCTGCGATTCTCCCGTGGTTTGCTGCCACAGCGTTCTTGCATTCTGCCCTCGTTCAACGCAGGAGGGGGATGCTTCAGGCGTGGAACTTCATGCTTGTGATAGCGGCCTTCTCGCTTACGCTTCTAGGAACGTTCCTCACACGCTCAGGCGTAATTGCTTCAGTGCATTCGTTCACCCAGTCAGCGGTCGGCCCGGCAATTCTCGTCTTCCTGTTGATAGTCGTAATCGCGTCGCTTGGATTGTTTGTCGCCAGAGCGCGAGACATCTCCCAGCCTCCGAGGCTTGACTCGCTGCTTTCGCGCGAGGGCTTCATCCTTGCGAACAATTTGCTGCTGACGGTCCTCACATTCACGGTGTTGTTCGGGACAATGTTCCCACTCATCGTTGAGGCACTCTCTGGTGACGAGGTGTCCGTTGCTCGTCCGTTCTTCGACAGGGCAAGCGTCCCTCTAGCCCTTCTTCTTTTGTTGACCATTGGGCTTGGGGCGGTGGCGCCGTGGAGGGTCGCTACCGGGACGGTGCTGTGGCATCGTCTCAGGTATGCGATTGCGACCGGCCTCGTGGCAGGAGCGATTGCTGTGGTTCTCGGCCTCGATGCATTTGGTGTGGTGGTCACGCTTGTCCTGGCGATCTTCGTGATCAGTGCAATCCTGATTCGATTCGCTGAGGTCGCGTCGGCCAGACCAGAGGGTGTGGTCGCATCGTCGGGAAAGGTCTTTGCCAACGACCCTGGATATTGGGGCGGGCAAGTGGCACATATCGGGGTGGCGTTGGTGGCGATCGCGCTTGCCACGACGAGTGGTCTAGCGATCAGGGATACCGTGACCCTAGGTCAAGGTGGAACGACGGTTTTTCATGGTTACTGCCTCTCTTATGCGGGTCCGTTCGAGACTGTGCAGCCGCACCGAACTGTCACAGGGGTGGCAATTGTCGTCCTCGACGAGGCATGCAGCAGCGAGCGGGCCGTGCTTCGGCCCAGCGTCAATGCATACCCCGGCGTGTCCCAACCCATCGGCACACCATCGGTCTGGACGACGTTCTCCGAAGATCTCTATGTCGGAATCGCTGGAGGAACCGCGGAAGGCGTTGTCCTAAACGTGTTCATCTTTCCCTACCAATGGTTGCTTTGGTTTGGCGGCTTCGTGGTCGCGCTTGGCGGAGGGCTTGCAATGCGGAGGAAACCTTCTCGGAGGTCCGAAACGTCACAAGCAGTAGCCGCAGACAGAGTCGGCAAACAAGCCAAGGGAAACACTTCGCGTGACTGACGCCATGAAGACAGCAATAGCCATCGCGCTTGCATCAATCGCGTTAGGCGTCATCGTCGTCGGTCTCGCCGATTCGGAACAGGGTCAGCCAACGGCGGAGGAAAGGGTCTCCTCCCTCTCGTCAGCAATCAAGTGCCCATTTTGCAATGGAGAGTCACTCGAGGATTCGGCGTCCGGCGTCGCAGCGGACTACCGAGAACTCATAAGGGTGCGGGTTGAGGCCGGTGCCACTGATGACGAAATTCTTGCCGAGTTTGCAGCGAACTTCGGCGACTCGTTCATCCTCGATGGATCGACGTCCAGTTGGTCGACACTCCTGTGGGCCATCCCTGGCGTGGCGCTCATCGGTGGTTTGTTCGCCATCATCGGCATGCGGCGAGCCTCTGTGGCAAAGGAGCCTGAGGACCGTTGACGAACCGCGACCGCACCCTCGAACAGATTGAGCTCCTCAACGACGAAATCGTTGACGTTCACCGTCAGCTTGCTGCCGGCGATATCGACGCGGCCACAGCAGACAAGCTTCGGCACCGATACGCCACTGAGCTTGAGACGCTGATTGAGCGACGGTCAGCAGGACCGGTGGTCGACTCGGTTTCAGGCACCAAGACGACTGGGCGGTTGGGGGCAAGGGCACTTATTGGTTCGGTGATTGTGGGCGTAGCGGTGGTCGCAATCGCTGTGTTTGCAATTGTATCTTTCAACGATGATTCGCTCTCGGGCGTGGAGGGCGTCGCAAGGACGGCCCTGGAGAGTGCGCAGGGCAGAGACCTTGACACGGTGTCCAATGCCGAGTTGGAAGCCGTTATCGCAGAGAATCCTGACATTGTTCCGATGCGACTCGCCCTTGCCCGCCGGTACTTCGAAGAAGGCGACTTCGGACGGGCTCTCGATCACTACTTCGAAGTGCTCGACCGAGAACAGCACCCCGAGGCACTTACAAACGTTGGTTGGATGACGTATTTGTCGGGGCGCCCAGATTTGGCTGCCGCCTATCTCGAGACCGCACTCGATCGCGACCCAACATATCTGACAGCTCGATGGTTCTTAGGCAACGTGTACGCCTCGCTTGGTCGGCCAGATGACGCAGTCGTGCTCCTCGTCTCTGTTGCCAACGCCGATGGCGTTCCGGGCGACATCAAGGGCTTGGCGCTGGAACTCATCTCAGAACTTGAGGCATCAGATGGGTGAGGAGGCCAGAGAGGTTGAAACTGGGCGAGAAGCTGGTCGTGGTCGTCGAAGCGAAGACCTTGGATCGAGGATGGTCTGGGTGGTCATTGCAGTCGGATTGGTGGTTCTGGCACTTGCGGTTGTCTTCGCAGGGCGTTTCGGCTCTGATCCGAGCATCTCTACCTCAACACTCACCGGGAGAATGGCGCCAGACACGCCCATTGCGCTGATGGACGGTTCAGGCGAAGTGTCCA
>JAQCAA010000048.1 GCA_027728645.1 Actinomycetota bacterium
CAGGGGAAAGCTGGGGTCCGTAAACGGTAGGCGGTGGACGGTAGGCGGTGGGCGGTGCCGCTTAATCCTTGGGAAACCCTTCCACATGAGCCAGAGTCATAGGTGGCAAGGGACCGCAACCTATAGGAGAAACATGCCGGAATACACACGGAAGCTCGTAGCCGAGCTTCTTGGAACCTTCGTTCTGCTCACCGTCGGTGGATTCGCCATCGCAAACGCTCGCATCGACGGCGGAACACAGCTACTCGTCATCGCGTTCGGTTTCGGTTTGGCGCTGCTCATAGGTCTTTACGCATTTGGTGAGGTGTCCGGCGGACACTTCAACCCTGCCGTAAGCTTTGGCGCCTTCATTGACGGTCGTATCGACGTTGCAACGTTCACTATGTATGTGATCGCCCAGATGGCCGGTGCGGTCCTCGCTGGACTAGCCCTCATGGCGGCGTTCTCGCAAGACTTCGTCGCCTCGACGGTGACTGCTCGGAATGCGAATCTCGGGGTGAGCGTCTGGGATGCGTTTTTTATCGAGGTTCTGTTCACCGCCTTGTTCGTTGCTGTGATCCTGAAGGTCACAGCAAGCGAGAAGTTCGGAGCGTCGGCGCTGATTGCCATTCCTCTGACGTTGGTTGTGATTCACCTTGGATTGCTGAATCTCACGGGAGCCTCGGTTAACCCTGCTCGGTCTCTCGGCTCAGCAATCGTCGGTGCAGAAGCGTCCGACCTGTGGGTCTACCTTCTTGCGCCGATGGTCGGTGCCTTTATCGGATGGGGGTTCTACAAGCTCGTCACGTTCGACGAATCAGATCCGGATGCAACGCAGATGTAGCTGAAACGCTACCCAGAACGCAAGAAGGGGCCGCAACGCGGCCCCTTCTTCGTTGAGATTGTGAGTTGGGGTGTAAGCCGGATCCTGTCGAGGACGGCCATCTATCTGGGACCGGCGTTACCGCACGGCCTCGTGCGACCTACCCGGAACGTAGCGGACGGGCAGCCCTGTTCCTGTTCGGTCTTGCTCCTGACGGGGTTTACCTAGCCGCCGCGGTTGCCCGCGACGCTGGTGGGCTCTTACCCCACCCTTTCAGCCTTGCCTGTGCCCTGAGGGCCATCGGCGGTTTACTCTCTGTTGCACTTTCCATCGGGTCGCCCCGCCTGGGTGTTACCCAGCGTCATGCCCTGTGGAGTCCGGACTTTCCTCGGCTGTAAACAGCCGCGACCGTCTCCCCAACTCACAGAACAACGATAGCGGGGTGACGCACCTGGCCGTCAGAGTTTCGTTCGATTGTAAGCAATGGCGCCTCCTGCGGGGCCGAGCAAAGCTGCAGCTGTCCCCAGCACGATGAGTCCTGGGAGGTTGAACGTCTCGCCGGAAACGGTGACGACTACAACAAGAAAGAAGAGGATCAGGGCGGCGAATCCTCCAGAGAGCCGCGGCTCGACGAGAGCGAACCTCCCAGCGAAAGATCCTGCCACGAAGAACCCGACCATCTGGATGGCAACCTGCGTCAGCACGTTCCGCCCAAGGCCCAGCGCCAACCCAAAGAGCACCAGATTGGTGGTCAGGCCTAGGGCTGCGCCGAAAGTGATGCTTGGCCAGTTCAGATGACGCAGCCTCACTGTGCCGCACAACCATCGATTGTGGGGTTTGTACAGGTAATGCGCGGTGCCAAGTGGCCCTCCAGCAGCTTCGTGCGGCAATGGGGCCATTGTACCAAGCAGCCCAGATGCGGGAACTTTCTACACAACCTAAGCGCCTTAAGAGAATCATTGCTCAAGAAACGGGGTAGACCCTGATGGACACCATGGATGACACACTCGAATTCGACCTATTGACCGTTCCAATTCTCGACGAGCGGCCCTGGGCTGTCTTTGCAGCATGCAAGGAGGAGATGTCGCTGACGTTCTTTCCACAGAACCGACAGGAGGAGCGGACAGCTCTGACGATCTGTTCGACCTGTCCGGTCGTGGATGAATGTCTTGACCACGCGATCGAAACCAACGAACGGTTTGGCGTGTGGGGTGGGACGACCGAACGAGAGCGTAGGAAGCTCGCCAGGCGAATATGACCGCGTCGGTTCAGGCGCAGAGCAGACCTGCGAACTCGCCGACGCAATCACGATCTGACTGCCGAGAGCGGTGACGCCGGTAAGGTGCCGCCATGGAAGAATTCGGATGGTCGAAAGCTCTTGACGTCATCATGGCTGGTGACGATCTCGGCAGGGATCGTGCAAGCGACGCCATGACCGAGGTCATGGCGGGTAGGGCCACGGACGCTCAGATTGCCGGTCTGATAATCGGGCTCCGCACCAAGGGTGAGACCGCCGCTGAAATTGCTGGGATGGTTGACGCAATGATGGCTGCGGCTGTCACGGTGGAATTCGACCAGCCGGTGGTCGACATTGTCGGAACTGGTGGCGATGGTTTCGGAACGTTCAATATCTCGACGACTGCATCGTTCATTGCTGCGGGAGCCGGTGTCAAGATTGCAAAACATGGGAATCGGGCCGCATCGAATCCAACAGGGTCGGCTGATCTGCTCGAGGCGCTCGGATTCGACCTCGAACTTCCTCCTGAGGCGACGAAGCAGCTCGTCGAAGAAACTGGCTTCGGATTCTTCTTTGCTCCCAGATACCACCCTGCCATGCGCCACGCTGGGCGGACGAGGACCGAGCTTGGAGTCCGAACGGTTTTCAATTTTTTGGGTCCACTTTGTAACCCTGCCGGTGCACGGATGTGTGTTGGAACATCCGATCAGCGTATGGCGAGGCTGATGGTCGACGTGCTTGCAGCTCGGGGTGTGGATCGTGGGTTCGTCGTGTACGGCGAAGACGGAATGGACGAGGGATCCACCGTTGCGCCAACGAGGATCTTCAGGCTCATCGACAACGAAGTAACCCAGGCCGAGTTCACCCCGGAGGACTTTGGCGTGCAACGGGCAGTGCTGGAAGATCTGGTTGGGGGATCGAGCACCGACAACATCGAGATCCTGAACGCAGTCCTTTCAGGAGCTCTCGGGCCAAAGCGAGACATAGCTCTCGTCAATGCCACCCCGGCGATCGTGGTGGCCGGTCTTGCGCATGGTTTTGTGGATGCCATGAAAGTGGCCACCGAGTCGGTCGATTCTGGGGCAGCGACTCAAGTCCTGTACGAATCCTTACGATTGAGTCAACAGTTGTCGAAGGCGTCTTCCTAGTTGCTTTCGGACAGTAGTTTGTGCGCATGAGACGTCTCCCAACCTTCATTGCGCTCGCGCTTGTGGTTGCTGCATGCGCCTCTCCTGCATCTCAACCTGAAGCCGGATCGCAAGCGCCTTCCAGTACCGAAGGCATTGCCGGCGCGGATTCGACAAGCCCACCTTCGGGTTCTGGGACCGATGCGCCATCACCAACCGGTGACACCATGGCCCCTAAACCTCCGCCAGAGGGACCATCGGCGCCGGACTTCACGCTGGATCTTCAGCCTGAAGGGTCCTTCACCCTGTCAGCCGCAGCCAAGCCCGTCTACATGGTGTTTTGGGCTGAGTGGTGATCTATATGCCAACGGGAGTTGCCCGTTATCGACACAGTTGCAGAGGACTACCTCGATGACTTCGACTTCGTAGCAATTGCGTGGAAGTCGGACCTCGACGCAGCGACGGAGATGGCACACCGACTGTTCTCGGAGAATCTGCAGTGGGGGATCGGTGACGACATCTTCCGGCTGTACGGAATTCCTGGCCAGCCGGCGTCTGTGATTGTCTCACAGGGAGTCGTCGTTGACGCTTGGTTCGGCGCCGCGGGCGACGAAGAGCTTCGTACGAGGCTCGACGCAGCTCTTGCTCTCAGTTCCTAGAACGCCGTAGGGACCACATCAAGATCGCAGTACCAACGACACAGCCGGCCCCATAGAACCACACTGGGCCACCGGAGAGTGAGATCCGCATGGGCTCGGTTACAAGCCGTGTTCCTCCCGCCGCGAGAAGCGCCGTCGCAGCCGGTGCGAACTCTGGCGGTCTTCCCCGTTCTTTCCACCGAGCGATGAGCACTGCCGCGACCGCCAGAAGAATCGCTGCATACAGCTCCACCGGATGCCGGGTAACCGCGGAACCGTCGAGCGTCATCGCCCATGGAAGTGTGGACTCCGCCCCGAGGCACGAATTGGTCACTAGGCACCCGGCATGCCACCCAGCGAGTCCGGCGAGGGCTGCGGGGGCGATTGCGTCGAGGCCGCTAGCGAGGTCTCTTCGCGTGACGAAGACGTACACAGCAATGGCGCCGATGGTCGCACCGACTGTCGACACACCAGAACGAACGAGCAGGATCTGACCGGGGTCTGAGAATGGGCTGATTCCTGCCGAAATCATCGAAACGAGTCTCCCGACGAGGACGCCACCAATCACGGCTGCCAGACCGGCGTCCCAAATGTCGACAGCGCAGCCAGCTGCGTTGCCTCGCTTCGCCTCCCACCGGATAATGAGCCAGAAACTTCCGATGGCTACGGCGGCGGATCCCAGGAGCGTGAACTCCACTATCGGTCGATCTCATCGAGAAACCGCGCAAGTGTTGGCTCATCGATGATGCCGCGATGTGTCGCAGCGAGCGTTCCGTCCGCTGCGTAGAAGAACGTCATGGGAACCCCAGAACCGCCACCGAGGTCGATCGGAATCCGACCAGAAGCATCGGACAGGTGCACCATGTCAGCGTCGGAAAGGTACTTTGCCATGAACACCCGTGCGTTGGCGTCTGAGTCCCTGACATTCAAGCCGATGAACTCAACATTTGGGTGAACGAGCGATCCTGTCGCTATCAGCGGTGCTTCGGATCTGCATGGCAAACACCATGAGGCCCACACGTTGACAACCGCTGGAGCCCCGGCTGCAACCAATCCATCGAATTCGGTCTGGCTCACAGGTGTCGGTGCGTCCGGTAGCGGACCGTCGAACGTAGGTGAACACGCCGAAGCGGCGAGGGCAATCAGCAATAGCGTCGCTCCAGCTCGCCGTCGCAGATTCACGAGAGCGCTGGGAGTCGGTCGTTTGTGATGTTGTTCAAGGTAGGTGGCTCCAGAGCGCCGCAACGAGTCTGTCGTTCTCATGAGGAGCCCTCACGGTGAACCTCAGGAATCGGGCGAGTTGCCCGTCCTGGGGGAACGATCGAACAACGAGTCCTGCCGACATCAAATTCTCCGAAATGGCGACGGCAGACGACCCGACCTCGCACAGCAGAAAGTTGGTGGACGACGGCACGACTCTGATTCCGAGCTTTGTGAGCTCTTGGGCGAGCCTTCCGCGCTCCTTTGTGAGCCGCACAACCCTGCGCTCCATGCGCTGTGGCTCACGGAGTGCAGCCGTAGAAATCTCCGCAGACATGGATGAGATGCTCCCAGGAGGCCTGACAGCGTCGATTCGTTGGGCGAGGTCGATCGAGCTCATAGAGAACCCGACCCTCAGCCCAGCGAGTCCGAACGCCTTTGACATCGTGTGGCACACGATCACATTGCTATGCCTCTTCACGAGCGGTGCCCAGTCATCGCGCGTGAACTCTGCATATGCAGCGTCAATCACGACGACGCCCTTCGCTGCGGATACGATCTCTTCTATCCAGCGATCGTCGGTCCTGTCAGCGGTGGGATTGTTTGGTTCACAGAGCCACGTGACCTCCGAAGTTTCGGCTGCCTCTCCTAATGACTCGAGAGGGAATTCCAGCTTCGGCCCAATGCGGTCAATACCGAGGAACTCTGCACCGTGCTGGAGCGATGCGATCTCGTAGAGCGGATAGGTCGGAATAGCAGCACAGGCTCTGTTTCCGGCACGGAGGAACGCCTTCGCTATTAAGAGCACGATTTCGTCCGCTCCTGCGCCTGGAACGATGTGTTCAGCTGTGGTCCCGAGGAAGCTAGCCGCAGCTTCTCGAAGGGGGAGATATGAGGCAGCGGGGTACTCATTCAACGTGCGTGCCATAGGCGCAACGATCGAGGGCGCCCAGTCCGTTGGGAAGGGTGAGGTGTTCTGATCGAATCGAACCACTTGGTCAACGGGAATGCCGTGTCGATCGGCGATCTCCTCCGAGGAGGGCTGCCATTGATACTTTGGGGCGTTCATCCGACCTCATCAGCAGGTGTACTTAGCGAATTATGCACTCAGGTGAGAGTCTGTGCCACGGACAAGGAGAGTATCGCGCTCCGAGCCCTCATGTTCGGGCTGGAACGCGAGAGAGCCGTGGGGGATAACCACGGCTCTCTCTACGAACGCTGTGAACTGCTAGGCAGCGACAGACGAAGCTTGCTCGTCGTCCTCACGACGGGCCACAAGTACCGCAAGCGAGCCAGCGACCATCAACAAGATGGCGATGACAAGCAGCGTATCTGTGCTCAGACCGGTCTTTGGAAGCTCATCTCCAATGACGCCAAAGTCGGCGGTGAGATTCTCGCCACTGTCTGGTAGATCGATCGTAAACGATGATGCCGTCGTGAACCTCAGCTCGCGATCCTCGGGATTTGGCACATCGGCCAGGTTCACGATGACTTTGTGGTTGCCGAAGGTCAAGCCTGAGAACAGGTACTTGCCGTCTGCCCCGGTAAGCATGCTCAACGTGGTCTGCACTCCAGCTGTCACAGGGTCAACATCCTGACCGTCGAGGCCTGTAATCGTGACCTTTGCTCCAACAATGCCGCCCTCACCAGCATCTTGGACACCGTTGTCGTTCGTGTCATACCACACAGTGTCACCGATCAGCCCAGAGGATGCGACTCGTATGATTGCGGCCGATGATTCCTCGGGACCCACGGTCCGTTCCAAAGGATCGACAGCTGTCACGATCGCGGTGTTCAGGTAGGGCGCCGAAGCTGCGATGGTCGACGTGCACTCGAATGTCACACTTCCGCCCGCTGGCATCGTCAGAACATCACTGATCTTCCAACCCTCTGCATCGATGGCTGCGTCGAACGCTGCTTCACACGCTTCAGCGTTGTCATCCGTGAGCACGACATGGTTGAGATCGGTTGGTCCGTCATTGGTAACGGTGACCTGCCACGTCGCAGACGTCAGCGAGTTCGGATAACTGGCGATCGGTACCCAACCGTCCTCAAGATTGTCTGCAAGCTTGAGGACGGAGATTGAACCGTCGGGAACACCGAAGTAATGCGACGGATCAGTGTCTGATACCTCAGCCTCTACAGCATCGTTACCGGTGACGGTTCCGACGTTTGCGTACTGGCCGGCTACGGCTGTTCCTGTTGCTTCGTATACCCATGTCTCGACTGGGTCGAGGAGCCCATCGGTGTTGAGGTCACCTGAGTCGTAGAGAGGAGTTTCTCCTTGATCATCGGTAACGACAACGTTGCTGATTGGTGTGTTTCCAAGGTTCGTGACCCTGTATTCCCAGTTGACTGTTCCACCAACTGCAATGGATGGCCCTGTTGGGCTATCGGCATCCTGGTCATTGGTCGACTTCTCGATCTGGATCCCAGAGGCCACACCAAAGTAATGCGACGGATCAGTATCGGATACGTCGGTTTGCGCTGCGTCGGTTCCTGTGACGGTTCCGATGTTTGCATACTGGCCAGCCACAGCTGTCCCGGTTGCCTCGTATACCCATGTTTCAACTGGGTCGAGGAATCCGTCGGTGTTGAGGTCACCTGACTTGTAGAGAACTGTTTCTCCTTGGTCATCGGTGACAACAATGTTGCCCACTGGTGTGTTTCCAAGGTTCGTGACCCTGTATTCCCAGTTGACATCGCCGCCAACAGCAATCGATGGACCTGTTGGCGTGTCGGCATCCTGGTCGTTGGTCGACTTCTCAATCTGGATCCCAGACACCAGACCAAAGTAATGCGACGGATCGGAATCTGTTTGTTCGACACCTGCAGCATCGTCACCTGTGACGGATCCGATGTTTGCATACTGGCCAGCCACAGCTGTCCCGCTTGCTGTACAGGTCATGTCTGCACCTGGAGCAAGGGAATCTTGTGGGCAGGTCACGGTGACACCCTGGTCATCGGTCACGACAATGTTTGACACGGTCGTGTTCGAGTTGTTCGTAACAACATATGCCCAGTCGACATCGCCGCCAACAGCCACATACGGGCCAGTAGCGGTATCAGCATCGGAACCGTTGGTCGACTTCTCAATATCGAGCCCACCAGTCACACCAAAGTAATGCGACGGATCAGAATCTGTCGCCGTCAGATCGCCACCATTGTCGCCATCTACCGTCCCAATGTTGCCGTACTGACCAATCACAGCTGTCCCTGCAGCTTCGTATATCCATGTCTCGCCAGGGTCGAGGAGGTCATCGGTGTTCGTATCGCCGGATTGGTAGACGGGTGTTTCACCCTGGTCATCGGTGACAACAACGTTGTGCACAGGAACTGTGCCTGGGTTCGTGACGACGTATTGCCAGGTGACGCCAGCGCCCACAGCCACAAGCGGGCCAGTAGCGGTATCGGCATCTTCACCATTGGTTGACTTTTCAATGTCGACCTCTGGTGCGATCGGGATAATGTCGGAGCCCTTGAAGTTCACGGTCTTGGCGCCGCTTACGCCTTCACCCATGTCGGCTTGGAAGACTCCATTGATCGAGCTTGCCCCCTGACCAGGTGGTACAAAATCCTCGTCGCTGCCGGTTGGGAGTGGATCGCCCGGTGCTGCGATATGCCCGCCGTACACGACCGCCCCGTACGTGGCACCGAAGATCGGGGCCGGATCACTATCCATCGTGAATTCAACCCGTGCGTTGAGGTAGTCGCTGGCGCAGCCGTTGGCGCCAAGCCCTCCGTAGCCCACACTGTCAATTGTGAGCCCTGCGCCGTCAAAGGCACCCGCAACGAGACCCGTGAGACCGCCGGTGGTGGGTTCAAACAAGACTCCGCTGTAGGTGGTGTCCCACGGTTCAAAAGCAGTGAACGCGTAGGGGCCTGTCCCGGTCCCCGTCTCAATGCAGACGTTGATGTACAGCTCGGCGTCGGCCTCAGCGAACGCATTGAGCGTGACCCGGAATGGTGCGGTCTCTCCCTCCGTGTAGTCTTCGGCTGCCCCGTCGACCACGCCGAAATATTAGGATTCCACGCGTAGTGTTGTTCAACGGCGTTGTCGGCGGCGACATGGCCGGCTGCGTTTGCTGGTGAGAGCGTCAGCGCGCCACCAGGAATGCCTGCTAGCGACGCGACTGCCATCAACATGGCGACCAACACGCCGATTACCCGTGCTGCAAGCCTGTTGTTCGTCGATCCGGTCAAGATGTAATTCGCCCGTGGCATATGCCTACCCTCGTTCGTGGTGCACCGGGCCCCAGCCCGGTGGGTGGGTCGCCAAGCCCTGACGACCCACACTCATTCAGTTCTATCACGAAAGCCTTCGTGACAGTGATTCCAGCTTTCCTATTCAATCAGAGAACCGCCTTTACCCAATGGGTCGGGTGGCTCATCCGTGGTGTATCTATAACGGTACTGATGCGCTGCGTGGTCGACAAGAGCCAATACGCGGTCGGCGCGGTGTCTAGTCATTCCCAGAATCACAAGCGGGGCCGGTCCGTTGACCGGTCTGATGTGTCCGACCATGACCCGGACATGGGTGTCGCCAATCTTGATGACGCCACCGCCTGGGAGCCCCATAGCGTCGAGCATCGTCGCGTCGGCCCTTGCGAACCGGTCTTCGGAGTCTTGGAGGATGAAACGCATCGCAGCGGTCTTTCACGTTTGGCTGGCGGGTGCAATCGCGATGCGAGGCAACCGTTCGCGCTAGCTTCGTTCCATGTCACATCCGACGTTTGACGACTTTAGCGCTCTTGACCTCAAGATAGGGACCGTGATTCGATCTGAACCGAACACGGGTGCGCGCGAGCCAGCCATAGCCCTGTGGATCGACTTCGGTGAGGCTGGCGTCCTTCAATCGTCTGCAAAGCTGACCGACCAATACGAGCCGTCAGACCTTTTAGGCAGTCAGGTCGTGGCCGTCACCGGCTTTGAACCAATGCGAGTGGGAGGCTTCCGGTCAGATGTCCTCGTCATAGGGGCGATGACCGAAGAAGGTGTGGTTCTCTTACGTCCGGATCGTGCGGTTGATCCAGGGACGACTGTCGCCTGAGTTGGAGCGGGTTCTGGGATGCCTGAGACCGGAACCGCAAGTGTGCCTGTCAGATCGAGCAGCTCGACGCCTTCACGATTTAGCCAGCTCCAAACGAGCATTGCCTCATCCAAAACGGCCATGGTTTCTGGCTGCAACCTTTTATCTGCAGGTGTCAGTGGGAGCGGCGCCGTCGACGTTCCCTTCCAGCATGCCTCAAGCATGCCCCTGTTGATGATCACGTGTACGCCGTCTGCGTCCACCGCAGTGAAGCGACCTGCCAGCTGGAGTGCGCTCCATGCCCTCCGCTGTCTCAGGGCGTGGGCGAGAGCTGTCCGACGGTCGCGGATCGCGGCGGCCTCCTCAAAACGGCGGTGGCGAGCGAGGACGTGCATCCGACTTTCGATTCGGTCGAACAGCTGTGAGGGGTCTTGCTCCATGCGCGCCACGAGCTGATCGACGATTGCTCGATACTCGTCGTCTGAAACCGCTCCGCTGCAGGGGCAGGTCGCGACACCAAGCTCAGCGAAGCCGCATCCGCGGCCAGGACTGGTGCACCGTCTGATCAGGGAACCATCCCACAGAGCAAACATCACCTGCTCCGCTGCTCTTCGGGACCGGAAGGGCCCGAGATCGAGACTTCCCTTGCCCTCAGACCGAGCAAGCTGGAAACGTGGATGTTGTTCGTCCGTGAGCCTGACCCAGTGCAACGACTTTGGTGGTTTGGACCTCTTGTTGTACAGCGGGCGGTGCTCGTGAATCTGGCGCAGCTCCAGCACAGAGGCTTCGAGCTCAGACGCGGTGACCTGGTGGTCGATGGCTGCCAAATCTCGCAGCATGTCATCGACCGTGCGGCGGGTGTCACCAGCAAAGTAGGAGCGGACACGCGCCCGCAGGTTTGTTGCCTTCCCTATGTAGATGACGTTTCCGGTCGCGTCGAGGAACCGATACACGCCAGGCCCCCTCGGTATGCCTTCAGTGAGTTCAAGCTTGCCGATGGCCCTTGACCCCTTGATCGAAGGCAGGCTCAATAGGTCGTCGAGATGAGTGACGCCGATGGCTCCCGCCCTCTCGAGGAGACACCAAAAGACGTGGGCAGTTGCGAGCGCATCATCAAGAGCCCTGTGATTCGGTGTGGTCTCTGAGCGGAAGTGCGCTGCGAGGCTCGAAAGCTTGAGGCTCCTTACCTCCTGTCGAACGAGTCGGCGAGCGAGACGCAGGGTGTCTGTGGACTGATTTTGAAGTCGCCCATACCCAAGTCTGATCGATGCTGCGTTGAGAAACGAGATGTCGAACGAAACGTTGTGACCGACAATGACTGCTTCGCCAATGAATTCGAGAAACGATGGGAGTGCCTCTCTGATCGTCGGCGCATCGATGACCATTGCTTGCGTGATCCCTGTAATGACCGTGACTTGCGGAGGTATTCCGACGCCGGGGTTCACCAGCGTCTGGAACCGACCTGTCTCAATACCGCTTTCGTATCGGACCGCCCCAATCTCTGTGATCTCGCAGATGTCTGGTCCGACTCCCGTCGTTTCGAGGTCGAGGACACAGAAAGGAACTTCAGATAGCGCGGTTCCGAGTTCGTTGAAGGAGCGTTGGCCGAGGAGGGTCATCCTTCAGTAGTAGGTCGAACATATGTTCGATGCAACCTACCAAGGAATCCTGGCTCTCGCGCTCCTGTACATTGGTTGGATGGAATTCAGCGGTCAGGTGTGGTTCAAGTTTCACTGCAAAGATGCGTGGCTGTTTTACCGGTTCGTGCGCCGCCTGGCGGAATCCGATGCAACCGTGTCACTCGAATGGGTGCCGATTCCAGCGGAGGGAGAAGAGCTCGCTGCGAGTGCGCATGCGAGCCTTGCGGCGAGTAGCGACCGAGGGCGGTTCCTCCACGCGATACTCGGGCTGATACACATCGAGGGTCTTGAGGTGGGAGATCCGAAGACCGTCTCCAAGGCAATGGAGGCCGTTGGCAGCCAACTTGCTCCGACCGAAATTGACACTCAACTCATCGAAGCGCTCAGCGAACAGGCTGGTGCCCTTGGCGTCGGCTGGAGTCCATCTCTGTACCGGCATGGCCCGGTGACAGCCATCACCTTGACTCCAGCCGTGCTCGGGTTGGACCCGATTTCGACTGCTGAAACGATCCTCGCCGTTGCTGACAACGACGGCATCTGGGGTCTCCAAAAGCCATGACCAGTCACCGTTGCAGCGCATGCGGGAATCGCACACGGTTCGATGTGTATGACACAGTGCGACGGAAGCGGTTCGAGCACGCAGACCTTGGCGGCGATATGACCGTCGAGGAGGAAGAGATCCTCGACCGGACGATCGACAGGGTTGTCTGCCGGTGGTGCGACTCGTCCGAAGCGGTCGTTACCGATCAACGAGCAGTTGATACCGATCGCTGACGCACGACCTCTGCAATCAGGATCGCTGCCGACACCGAAGCGTTCATCGAGTCTGCTTTCCCTGACATCGGTATGAACACCCCTGCTCCAGCATCGTTCCACTCGGCAGCGATGCCTTCGTCCTCGGCTCCGACAACTATCGAAACTGGACCCGCGTAGTCACCTTTCCACATGCTTACTCTGGCCTTCGGCATGGCTGTGAATACTGACGTGTTAGCGGTGCACCACTTGATCGCCTCGTTCCGTGAGGCGGATGCAAGAGGAGTAGCGAAGAGCGAACCCTGCGCTGCCCTGATCACGTTCGGGTTGACAAGATCGGTCTTGAGGCCTGAGCCGAGGAAGGCTGCCCCTAGGGCATCGCAGGTCCGGATCATTGCACCGATGTTGCCTGGCTTCTCGATTCCATCTGCCACCAGCACGATTGGCACAGGTCCCGGTTCAAACTGCGAGATACCGAGATCAGGTGCGGCTGCAACCACGGCTACACCGTCTGGGTGTTGCCTCCGAGAAATGCGGTCGAACACATGCTTCGAGACCGTGGTCGCACCGAGCGGCTCGATTCCATCTGAATAGTCAGCACACCAGATCGTCTCAACGGTGTCCACGAAACTGGCGAGCCGCCTCGTCTCTCGGAGACCCTCAACAATGAACATCCCTGTGGAGTCACGAACGGATCGCTTCCCGAGGGCTACCCAAGCCTTAACTCGCGGATTTGCGGAGCTCGTGATCTGAGGTGCCGTCACCAGCTGCCTCCTCCGCCCGAGGAGAATCCTCCGCCTCCACCGAACCCTCCGAAGGAGCCAGATGAGCCAGAGCCGCCGGTCCACGAGCCACCTCCGGAAGATGCAAAGCCGCCTCCTCCTCCCCACCAGTTCGACCCACCATCCTTCCATGACTCCGAAGTGTGGAGCGCCTCCCAACCCCTGCCCCCTGAAGTTCCGCCAGAGGCAGCCCAGTGGAGGTAGAAGAATGTGAAGGGATCAAAATCTCGCGGTGAAGTCGAGAGCGTTTGACCCGTCCATGTGTCTGTTTGGTTCGAAGTTCCAGCGTGCGCCAGTTCGGGGGCGTATCGAGTGAGGTTCGAGAGTCCTTCGTCCTCGAGAGCTGACCTTTGTGCGGCATAGGCGAGCGCAAACACCCGCGGTCCTCGTGGGTCTGACGCTCCGAACGCGGCTGCAATGTCTGCGTACGGTCCAGAGAGGCCAAGTGCACTCAGTGCAGCGCGGACCTCGCTCCATCTGTCGAGGGCGAGCGCAGGCTCGAGTGAAATGGCAAGAATCGCCGCGATCACACGGGCGTCTGCGCCGTCCGCGAGTGACAGAACCTCGTCGAGGATTGAGACGTAGGCCGCCTCGCCGTTTGCCGATCGCTCTGACAGGGCAACCGCAAGTGACACTGGAATACCGAGTTCGTCTGACGTCTCCCGTGCCGAGGCGAGCTCGGTGACACTGAAGAGCCCAGCCAACGCACCTTCGAGCGCGTCAGCTGGCTCCAGGTCGCGACGCAGAGTTTCGTAGCCTTCGACAAATCGTTCCACATCTCTTGTCGAGTTGTTGAGCGTGAGTAATGCGGACACGGCCGCAATAGAAAGGCCGTCCTGACTCAACATTGTGCCGTGCAACGCAACCTTCGTCCTGAGTTTCTCGAATTCGGCAAGCAGTCGGTCCGGGTCGTCGCCGACGTCAGCGAGAGCGACTGCCACGACGTCCCTGGTGCTGGTCACTGAGAGCCTTCTTTGGATCGTCTTGACACGCTGGACCTTGTCTGAGGCCGTCGCGTACGCGGCAGAAACCTGCGAGACAGATTCAGCCAGCGGGGCATCTCTGTCGAGGACGGGGTACGCACGTCCGATCAGGCTCCCTAGGTGCTCGAGAATGACATCTCCTGCGGGTGTCGAGATCATGCTTCCGAGCATGACATCTGCGGCACGTTCGGTTGCATCGGCGACGCGATGCGGGCGAAGTGCTGCCACGAGAGTCTCAAGATCCATCATGGCGACTTCGAAATGTTGCTCGTCGGCAGGTTGCACGGCTGCCGCATCGCGGATTGCGTCTTGTAAGCCAGTCTCGAGCAGCTCTCGCTCGGAAGACACCTTCAGTCGGAGGGGCACTCTCGTCTCGCTTTCGAGCCTGGACCCGTCCACGATGGTGATTGCCCCAACGAATGCCAAGGCCCGAACTGCGTCAGCGCTTTCGGGGGATTGTGCGTTCGTGATCGAGATAAGTGCATCCAACACTGGACCTGATGGCTGAGTCGTGTCTGGTGTCTCTGCTTCTGAGTCGTGAGAGGATGCGTAGGTGGCGGTCGTAGGTAGTTCGCCTCCCGTGACATCGAGGCGTCTGACAAGCAGATCGATACTCCGTTTGCGTTTTGACTCGATAGAGCGAATGCGTCGTCGGCGAGACGCCACTGCGCCTCCGCCTATTCCGAGAGCAGCGACCACCCCGACGCCAGCTAGCAGCAGCGTGCCACTCACCCCGTCCGAAGTCGAACCTGATTCTGGTTGGGAGAAGG
>JAQCAA010000049.1 GCA_027728645.1 Actinomycetota bacterium
TCGACGGGATCGCCGCTCGCTCTGGCTTCCGCATTGGAGAAGATCAGCGCCGGAGCAGCGAGGCACCCGATGAACGTCAATCCTGCCATCTCGCAGCTTTTCATCACGGACCCGCTCAAGGCGTTCAGAGGCAAGGGCCCAGGTCGAATGTCGAAGATGTTCTCAACGCACCCACCTGTCGAACAGCGCATAGCCCGCCTCCACCAAATGGCGAGCCCAATTAGATGACAGAGGACAGAGGACAGAGGACAGAGGACGGCCGGCCACGGTTTTGTCTGTAAGTGAGCGCAGCGAGCGATCGGTTATCTGTCGTCTGTCATCTGAACATCGCTATCCTCGCCATCGCTCCGCGGGGAGCTTGCGCTGGGATGCCCGAGCGGCCAAAGGGAGCAGACTGTAAATCTGCCGGCTAAGCCTTCGGAGGTTCAAATCCTCCTCCCAGCACTGCGGCAGAGGACAGATATCAGAGGACAGAGGACAGATACGATCTGTCATCTGGCGAATGCCTCCTTAGCTCAGTGGCAGAGCACCTCCATGGTAAGGAGGGGGTCCCGGGTTCAAATCCCGGAGGAGGCTCGAAAGCGAGCGATGGCGCTTGCTCCCGTTTCGGTCGGTTCGTCGGTTATCGGTTATCGGGTTTCGGGTAATCGTTCCTCTGTCCTCTGTCCTCTGACTTCTGTCCTCTGATTTCTGTCCTCTGACTTCCGTCCTCTGACTTGTAATCCGACCCGCATATACTTGTAACCGGTCTCGGCGAGTGTCCGCGACAGGTCGGGCGCACGTTCGACACGTCACCGCGTTGCCGGTTGACAAGGCGGCGTAGCTCAGCTGGTGAGAGCGCGCGACTCATAATCGCGAGGTCGGCAGTTCAAGTCTGCCCGCCGCTACTCACGAATGACAGACAGAACAGCACGGTTCGGGAGGACCAGATAATGGCGAAAGCAAAGTTTGAGCGGTCGAAGCCGCATGTGAATGTTGGCACGATGGGTCATATTGATCATGGGAAGACGACGTTGACTGCTGCTATTACGAAGGTTTTGGCTGAGCAGGGTGGGGGTTCGGTGTATACGGCGTTTGAGGATATTGATAAGGCGCCTGAGGAGCGTGAGCGTGGTATCACGATCGCGATTTCTCATGTTGAGTATGAGACTGCGAATCGTCATTATGCCCATGTTGATATGCCTGGTCATGCTGATTATGTGAAGAATATGATTACGGGTGCTGCTCAGGTTGATGGCGCGATTCTTGTTGTGTCTGCTGCTGATGGTCCTATGCCTCAAACGAGGGAGCATGTGTTGTTGGCTCGTCAGGTTGGGGTTCCTTCTCTTGTTGTGTTTATGAACAAGGTTGATCAGGTTGATGATGATGAGTTGTTGGATCTTGTTGAGCTCGAGGTTCGGGATTTGTTGAACGAGTACGAGTTCCCTGGGGATGATGTTCCTGTGGTTCGTGGTTCTGCTTTGAAGGCTTTGGAGGGGGATGAGGTTGCTGTTGGTCAGATTGTTGAGTTGATGGATGCTGTTGATTCATATATTTCTGAGCCTGTGCGTGAGACGGATAAGCCGTTTGCGATGCCGATTGAGGATGTGTTTTCGATTACGGGTCGTGGCACGGTTGTGACTGGCCGTATTGAGCAGGGGGTGCTCAAGGTTGGTGATCAGGTCGAGATTGTTGGTTTGCGTGATATCCAGACGACGACGTGTACGGGGATTGAGATGTTCCGTAAGTTGTTGGATGAGGGTCGTGCTGGTGACAATGTTGGTTTGTTGTTGCGTGGTGTTGGGAAGGACGATGTTGAGCGTGGTCAGGTGATTGCTGCTCCTAAGTCGATTACTCCTCACACGGTGTTTGAGGCCAATGTGTACATTTTGACCAAGAATGAGGGTGGGCGTCATAACCCGTTCTTTGATGGGTACCGTCCTCAGTTCTATTTCCGTACTACGGATGTGACGGGTGCTGTGAAGTTGCCTGAGGGCACCGAGATGGTGATGCCTGGCGATAACACTGCAATGACAGTGACGTTGGGTAAGGCAATTGCTATGGACGAGGGTTTGCGGTTTGCTATCCGTGAGGGTGGCCGCACCGTCGGTGCAGGCCGCGTCGTCAGAATCATCGAATGAACAAAGAATCAACCAGCAGCGCTGTAAGCAACGAACGAAGAGAGTCCTAATGGCAGACGAGCACCGGATCCGAATCCGACTCAAGGCGTACGACCACTCGGTTGTCGATGAGTCCGCGCGGAAAATCGCAGAGACGGTGACCCGTACCCAGGCGAAGATCAGGGGACCTGTTCCACTGCCGACCCGGATCCACCGATACACAGTCATTCGTGGGCCTCACGTGGACAAGACATCGCGTGAACACTTTGAAATGCGGATTCACAAGCGTCTCATTGACATCCTGGAACCAACGCCAAAGACAGTCGACTCGCTGATGCGTCTCGATCTGCCTGCAGGCGTGGAAGTTGAGATCAAGACATGAACGCGATCATCGGAGAGAAGCTTGGGATGACCCAAATCTTCGACTCGGAAAATCGAGCAATCCCTGTCACGGCTGTCAAGGCTGGTCCCGTCGTTGTGACGCAGATCAAACGCCTCGACAGCGACGGGTATGGAGCGATTCAGATCGCTTTCAAAGAGATGACGGCAGCAAAGGTTGGTCGCCCTGCCACTGGGCACTTTGCCAAAGCTGGTGTTGCTCCACATCGCCACGTCATCGAGGTCCGGGTGGACAACCCTGAAGCTTTCGAGCTCGGCCAGCAGATCACGATTGCGGATGTTCTTGAAGTTGGTAAGAAGGCCGACATCACAGGGATTTCCAAAGGTAAAGGTTTCGCAGGCGTCATGAAGCGTCACAATTTCAAGGGACAGGGCGCAGGTCATGGTGTGCACAAGGTCCATCGTGCTCCAGGGTCCATCGGTGCCTGCGCTACGCCAGCTCGCGTATTCAAGGGCAAACGAATGCCTGGTCGCATGGGTGGAGAGCAGATCACGATGATGAACATTGACGTCATCCAGGTCGATGTTGAGCGCAATCTCGTGCTCCTCGCCGGATCGGTGCCAGGTCCAAAAGGGTCCATCGTGGTCCTCAGAGAGGCTGTGAAGAAGCATGGCTGACAAACTCACCGCAGAGCTGTACGCAGCAGATGGAACTCTCAAGGGGACTGTCGACCTGAACACAGATGTGTTTGGTATCGAACCGAATACAGCTGTTATGCATCAGGTAGTAACCGCTCAACTCGCTGCAAAGCGATCAGGGACACATTCGACCAAAACCAGGGCTGAGGTCCGCGGTGGTGGACGCAAGCCGTGGGCCCAAAAGGGCCTTGGCCGCGCACGTGTTGGTTCGATTCGCTCACCCATATGGAAGGGCGGCGGCGTTGCCCACGGCCCTAAGCCTCGTGATTACAGCCAGCGAACCCCTAAGAAGATGCGTCGTCTTGCGCTGCGAAGCGCGCTCTCTTCGCGGGCGGCAGCCGGTCAGATCAAGGTTGTTGAGTCGTTTGATGCTTGGGATGTTCCAAGGACCAAGAACGCGACCGCCCTGCTCGCGGCAATGGGCGTAAAGGGCAAGGTTCTGCTCATTGCCGAGGACCACGAACGGACAGCCATCAAGTCGTTCCGCAACCTCGATCGAGTCATCGCTCACAACCTCGGACAGGCAAACACCTACGACGTGCTGTGGGCAGGGACAATCATTATGAGCCAGGGCACTCTGGAACTTGGGCAAGGGGCCCCTCGAGGTACCGAAGCTCACGCGGCCGGTGTTCGCAGTAACAACGAAGACGGTGCCGAGTGAAGAACCCACGTGACATCATCTTTGCGCCAGTCGTTTCAGAAAAGTCGTACGACCTCGTCGCAGCTTCGAACAGCTACACGTTCCTCGTCGATAGGCGTTCGAACAAGACAGAGATCAAGATCGCGATCGAGACGATCTTTGAGGTCAAGGTCGCTTCGGTCAACACGATGAATCGACCTGGAAAACAGAAGAGGACAGGCTTCACCGTTGGCAGGCGCAAGAACACAAAACGCGCAATCGTGACTCTGGCTGATGGCCACTCAATAGACGTGTTCGAGGTATAGATAATGGGCATTAAGAAACTCAAACCAACGTCACCAGGACGCCGATTTCAGACCGTTTCCGACTTCGATACGATCACAAAGTCGACGCCGGAGAAGAGCTTGCTGGCTCCAAAAACTCGTTCTTCTGGCAGGAATTCGTACGGACGGATTACCTCGCGTCACCGTGGCGGTGGGCACAAACAACGCTATCGCATCATTGATTTCCGTCGGAACAAAGATGGCATCCCAGCCAAGGTCGCCTCGATCGAGTATGACCCGAACAGGAACGCCCGCATTGCACTACTCAACTATGTCGACGGTGAGAAGCGATACATCCTCGCACCGATCGGTATCTCCGTTGGAGACACACTCGAGTCGGGATCGAAGGCAGAGATTCGGGTCGGAAACGCCCTTCCGCTGCGCAACATTCCCACGGGTACCGTTATTCATGGTGTCGAACTCCGCCCAGGTGGCGGCGCAAAAATGGCGCGTTCGGCTGGCACATCAGTCCAATTGATGTCAAAAGAGAACAACGTTGCACTCGTGCGTCTGCCGTCAGGCGAGATGCGGCAAGTCGCTCTCGATTGCAAAGCAACCGTCGGTCAGGTCGGGAATAAGGAAGCTGAGCTCATCAAGATCGGCAAGGCCGGTAGGAACCGCTGGAAGGGCAAGCGCCCTCAAACCCGCGGTGTTGCAATGAACCCAGTTGATCACCCACTCGGTGGTGGAGAGGGTAAAAGCTCTGGTGGTCGTCACCCAGTAAGCCCATGGGGCAAGGCTGAGGTCAAGACCCGCAAGAAGAACAAGGCGAGCGACAAATATATCGTCCGCCGCCGCGCCAAAAAGGGTAAGAGGTAAGTCATGGCGAGAAGCCTGAAAAAGGGGCCGTTCGTCGACGAGCACCTCATGGTGAAGATCGAGAAGGCCAACTCTGGTGGAGACAAACGTGTCATCCGCACATGGAGTCGTCGCTCGACGATCATCCCTGAGATGGTCGGACACACTATTGCTGTGCACGATGGTCGGAAGCATGTTCCTGTCTACATCTCTGAATCCATGGTCGGTCACAAGCTCGGTGAGTTCGCTCCTACGCGTACATTCCGTGGCCACATCGCTGACAAGTCTGTGAGCAGGCGATGAACGCTCGAGCACAAGCACGGTTCATCAGGGAATCCCCGTACAAGGTACGTCGGGTCCTTGATCTCGTTCGTGGTCTTCCTGTGGATGAAGCCCAAACGGTGCTCAAGTTCACGAACCGTAAGGCTGCAGACGCCATTGGCAAGGTGCTCGCTTCGGCGGTGGCGAATGCAGAACACAACTTTGCCCTCGACGCAGACGAACTCTACGTCGCTCAAGCTTTCGCAGATGAGGGACCAACCCTCAAGCGGTGGCGCCCGCGGGCACGCGGTCGCGCAACACAGATTCTCAAACGAACAAGTCACATCACAATTGTTGTCGCAGACGACCAGGAGGAGGGTTCCTGATGGGGCAAAAAAGCCACCCATACGGACTGCGTCTCGGCATTGTCACGGATTGGACGGCACGCTGGTACAGCGATACCGAATATGCCGCGAACGTGTACGAGGACTACAAGATTCGCACGTTCCTTTCAACGGAATTGACGCGTGGGGCCCTCTCGCGCATCGACATTGAGCGGATTGGTGACAAGAAGGTCCAAGTTGATGTTCACACTGGTCGGCCAGGAGTCGTCATCGGTCGAGGTGGATCGGAAGCAGACCGCATGCGTCACGGCCTCGAGAAGCTCTCTGGTCGAACCGTAAAGTTCAATGTCATTGAGGTTCACAACCCTGAGCTAGACGCAATGCTGCTTGCTCGCAGCGTCGCTGATCAGCTTGAAGGTCGTGTGTCGTTCCGTCGAGCCATGAAGCGCACCGTTTCAACGGCACTGAAGGCTGGCGCCGAGGGCGTTCGTGTCCAGGCCTCTGGCAGGCTCGGTGGCGCAGACATGAGTCGCAGGGAGTGGTATCTAGAAGGACGAGTACCTCTCCACACACTCCGAGCTGACATTGACTACGGAGAAGCCACTGCTGCAACCACTGTCGGCGCGATCGGCGTCAAGGTGTGGGTCTACAAAGGCGACGTGATGAAGCGGGTTGGGGCAGCTGGCAAAGCTGCGGCCGAGGCTCGGCTCGCCGCCGGCGGTCCAGCTGACCGCGGACGTCGCAAGTCGATTAAGTCACGTGCCGAAGAAGCAGCGGGCGCTGGCCGAGAGTCGCGCATCATTGAAGCCGGAGGCGGCAAGCGTGTCGTCGAAGCCGGAGGCGGCAAGAGCGGTCGCCGTTTGATCGAAGCCGGCGGAGGCAAGAAAGTGTCCGCAGCAGAGGCCGAGGCAGAGCTGTTGGAAGCACGGGATGCCGTGAGTCCAGAAGAAGCGCCGCTCGATTCGATCGATGAAACAGTCGAGACTGACGTAGAAACTGTTGCCGTCGCCGAAGTCGCATCAGACGCTCCGACCGACGAACTCAAGGACGATGACTCTGGTGAAGACGCCACCGAGACTGTCGCTGACGCCGTTGACGAAGCAGAGACTGCTTCCGAAGGCGAAGACAGCCCCGACGAGGAGGCCTAGCTCATGTTGATGCCAAAGCGCACCAAATACCGCAAGGTCATGACTGGTCGCATGCGTGGCAACGCCAAGGGTGGCACGCGTGTCTCATTCGGCGAATACGGTCTTCAAGCTCAAGAACGGGGCTGGCTCACTTCGAGGCAGATCGAAGCCGCACGTATCGCCATGACTCGCAAGATCAAGCGTGGTGGAAAGGTCTGGATCACAGTGTTTCCAGACAAGCCAATCACGGAGAAGCCCGCTGAAACCCGAATGGGTTCTGGCAAGGGGAACCCTGAATATTGGGTTGCCGTCGTCAAGCCGGGCAGAATCATGTTCGAGATGTCAGGCGTTGACGAGGAGCTCGCTCGCGAAGCGATGCGCCTCGCCGCTCACAAACTGCCGATCAAAGCCAAATTTGTGAAGAGGGAGACGCTATGACAGCTGTTGAACTTCGAAAGTTGAGCTACAAGGAACTTGGTGACAAGTTCAACGAAGCGAAGGAAGAGTTGTTCAACCTTCGCTTCCAACTTGTGACCAACCAGCTAGACAACACCGCAAGACTCCAAGAAGTCAAGCACGACGTTGCTCGCATCGCCACGGTGATGAGAGAGCAAGAGATCGCCGCATGGCAATTACAGCAAGAGGAGGCGTAGATGGAACGCGCACGCCGCAAGGTCCGCGTTGGCGTCGTCGTTTCTGACGCGCGAGACAAGACAGTAACCGTTGAGGTGAGGGACGCGAAACGTCACGCACGCTACGGAAAGACGATTCCTGTGAGGAAGAAATTCCACGCTCACGACGAGACGAACGATGCACATGTTGGCGATACCGTCCGCATCGAAGAAACTCGTCCGCTTTCGAAGTCGAAGCGGTGGCGTGTCGCTGAAATCGTGGAGCGTGCTCGATGATCCAGCAAGAAACAAGGTTGAAAGTTGCGGACAACTCCGGAGCGCGTGAGGTGCTGTGCATCCGAGTGCTCGGCGGGTCCGGTCGGCGTTACGCATCCATTGGTGATGTGATTGTCGCTGCCGTCAAGGACGCAACCCCAGGTGGCGGTGTGAAAAAGGGTGAGGTCGTGAAGGCCGTCATCGTGCGCACCCGAAAGGAGAACCGTCGTCAGGACGGTTCGTACATTCGTTTCGATGAGAACGCGTGCGTCATCATCAACGATCAGCAACAGCCAAGGGGCACTCGAATCTTCGGGCCAGTCGGCAGGGAGCTTCGAGATAAGAAGTTCATGCGAATCGTCTCGCTTGCACCGGAGGTGCTGTGATGAAGCTACGCCACGGGGACGCGGTCATGGTTGTTTCAGGCAAAGACGCTGGGACTGAATCCAAGATTGCAAAAGTATTTCCCGCAACAAACCGAATCATCGTTGAGGGTGTCGCGACCGCCAAGCGTCATCAGCGCGCAACCGGCGAAGCAAACACCGGGGGCATCATCGACAAGGACATGCCAATAAACGCATCCAATGTCATGATCATGTGCCCCGACTGTGGTCCGACCAAGATCGGAGCCAGATTCGATGACGCTGGAAAGAAGTACCGCGTATGTCGCAAATGCGGAGGTGACCTCTGATGGCGCCTCGTCTCAAAGAGCAGTACAACGCTGAGATTAGATCCCAGCTTCTCGAATCTCTCGAGCTCGACAACGTGATGCGTGTGCCACGTCTCACCAAGATCGTCGTAAACATGGGTGCTGGTGACGCTGCTGCTGATGCCAAGTTGATTGACGGCGTTGTTGCGGATCTCAGGCTCATCACTGGTCAGCAGCCAAAAGTGAATCGGGCTCGTAAGTCTGTTTCGAACTTCAAGGTTCGTGAAGGACAAGCGATCGGGGCAAACGTAACGCTTCGAGGTGACCGTATGTGGGAGTTCTTCGATAGGCTCGTGGCACTCGCCATTCCACGGATTCGCGACTTCCGAGGACTCAGCCCGAAAGGGTTTGACGGCAGGGGTAACTACACCTTCGGCGTCAACGAGCAACTGATCTTCCCAGAGATCGACTACGACCAAGTTCAAAAGGTCCGCGGCATGGACATCACACTGGTGACAACCGCGGAGACGGACGACCAGGGGAGAGCTCTCCTCGATGCGTTCGGGTTTCCATTCCGACGACCACAGGTAGGTGCCTGATGGCGAAGACATCAAAACTCGCCAAGAACAACAGACGTGCTGTGCTCATCGACCGCTATGCGGAGCGACGTGTGGAGCTTGTGAAGATCATCAAGGACCCCGAAGCGTCGTACGGCGATAAGCGTGAGGCCTACGCAGCAATCGCGAAGATGCCACGTGACGCCAGTGCAACGCGCTATCGGAACCGCTGCAATGTTTCTGGTCGCCCTCGCGGGTACTTCCGCAAGTTCGGCCTGTCTCGAATTGCCGTAAGGGAAATGGCTCACCGCGGTGAGCTTCCTGGGATCCGAAAGGCGTCGTGGTAGTCATGTATACCGATCCTATTTCAGACATGCTCACCCGCATCCGGAATGCCAATACTGCGCTTCACCAGGAGACCTCGATGCCGTCGTCGAAGATCAAGGAAGAGATTGCTCGGATTCTGTCCGAAGAAGGCTTCATTGACGGCTGGAAGACAGAGGACAAGCCGGTCGGCGCGGAGCTGACCGTCAAGCTCCGTTACGACTCAGATCGCAAGAGGGCGCTGCAGGGCATTCAGCGAATTTCCAAGCCTGGACACCGCGTTTACAAGGGGGCACAATCCGTCGACCGCGTCCGCGGTGGCATTGGCGTGTCGATTCTTTCGACGTCAACAGGTGTCATGACAGACAGAGAAGCTCGACGTCGCAACGTCGGTGGCGAGATTCTCTGCAAGGTGTGGTGACATGAGTCGAATTGGCAACAGCCCTATTTTGCTCCCGAGCGGAGTCGAGGTGAAGGTGAATGGTGACGTCGTCGAGGTGAAAGGTTCGAAGGGATCCTTGTCGCAGCGAGTCGGCGAAACCATATCGGTCACCGTCGAAGATTCTACCGTGAGGGTCGCCAGGCAGAACGATGAGCGCCACACGAAGGCTCTTCACGGGCTCATCCGTGCACTCATCAACAACATGGTCATTGGCGTCTCCGATGGATACTCCAAAGAACTGACAGCCGTAGGTGTCGGATACCGGGCAGCGCTCAAGGGCAATGACTTAGAACTTCAAGTTGGGTTCTCGCACCCTGTTGCAATCGAGGCACCCGCTGGCATCACATTTGAGGTTCCAGAGCCAACGAGGATCATCGTCGGTGGAATCGACAAGCAGATGGTTGGTCAAGTCGCGGCAAACATTCGTGCGGTCCGTCCGCCAGAGCCATACAAGGGCAAGGGCATCCGGTATGTCGATGAGCAGGTCCGCCGCAAGGCAGGTAAGGCAGGGGCAACCCGATGAGAGGCACACGCACAGACGCACGTCGACGCAGGCACTTCAGAGTCCGCAAATCGGTTCACGGCACGCAGGCTCGTCCGCGTCTCGCCGTTTTTCGGTCAAACAAGCACATCTACGCACAGATCATCGACGACGATACCAGTCGTACGCTCGCATCTGCATCGTCCGGTGAGTCTGCCATCAAGGGCAAAACTCTTACCGTTGAAGCAGCGAGTCAGGTTGGCAAACTCATCGGTGCTCGTGCATCGGATGTAGGAATCACCAAGGTCGTGTTCGATCGCGGTGGCTACAAGTACCACGGCCGGATCCAGGCGCTCGCCGACGGCGCCCGTGAATCCGGACTCGAGTTCTAGGAGCGATCGATGACGACGAATACACCAAAACCAGCCGGAGACACCCAAGGTGGCAACACACAGAACAAGAATCGTGGCCGTCGTGACGGTGGGCGTCCTCGTGAGCGCGAACAGTCAGAGTTCGACGAACGCGTCATCGCCATCAACCGTGTTGCAAAGGTCGTGAAAGGTGGACGTAGGTTCTCCTTTACTGCTCTGGTAGCGGTCGGCAACGGCAAGGGCAAGGTTGGCGTCGGCTACGGCAAAGCCAAGGAAGTCCCAGCCGCCATTCAGAAGGCGTTTGAACTGGCCCGCAAGGAAATGTTCGACGTTCCAGTGGCCGGTCAGACGATCATCCATGAGATCATCGGCGTTCAAGGTGCAAGCAAGGTCATGCTCAAGCCTGCGGCTCCGGGTACTGGAGTCATTGCAGGTGGAGCAGTTCGTGAGATTCTCGCCGCCGCTGGAATCCAGAATGTCCTTGCAAAGTCTCTCGGGTCCCCAACACATATCAACGTTGCGGGCGCAACAATTGACGCGCTGAAGAGTCAACAGCGTCCTGACGTTGTCGCAAAGGCCAGAGGGAAGCGTGCGGAGGAGATCTTCCCCGCAGCGATGCTTGCTGCATACAACTCGTCCGAGTTGATGAGGACGCAGGTATAGCCGATGGCCAAGACACTCAAGATCACACTGCGACGGAGCCTGATCGGCGAACGGCCGAAGGCACGCGCAACCATCGAGAGCCTCGGGCTCCGCAAGATAAACTCGAGCGTTGAACGACCAGACACCGATTCCGTACGTGGAATGGTGCATTCGGTCAAGCATCTGCTTGAAGTGGAGGAAATCTGATGCAGCTTCATCACCTCAAGCCTGCCAAGGGCTCGAAGAAGAAAAAGTTCCGCGTCGGTCGCGGTGAAGCTGGTCGCCGAGGCAAGACCGCTGGCCGTGGTACCAAGGGCCTCAAGGCTCGAAGCAAGGTGCGTCAGGGGTTTGAGGGTGGACAAACGCCCTTGCAACGGCGTATGCCGAAGCTCAAGGGGTTCAAGAACCCCAACAGAGAAGAATTCACTGTTATCAACGTCGAACGCCTCGGTGCATTCGAAACTGGTGCAACCGTGACGCCCGAGGCAATGCGTGATTCCGGTCTCGTAAAAAAGCGCGGCAAGATCAAGGTTCTCGGACAAGGCGACATCGAGGTCGCTCTCATCGTTCATGCCCATGCTTTCTCAGCTGGGGCTGTCGAAAAGATTCAATCAGCAGGTGGATCCATCGAGGTTATCGAATCGTGATGATCTCCCTGGCAACTCAGCGACAGTTGGTTGCCAGTAACTCCAACTTCCTGCGACAATTGTCAGCCGGCCGACACGCACATATGACCCTTCTCCGACGCTAGAACGACTGGACTTTCATGCTCACCGCTTTTAGGAACGCATTCAGGATTCGAGATCTTCGAAACAAGATTCTCTTCACCCTGATCATCTTTGCGATCTATCGCCTAGGAGCGACAATCCCCGTCCCAGGTGTCGACCTTGAAGCTGTTCGAAGCTTTGCCGACCAGGCAGAGCAGTCAGGATTTGTTGGACTTCTGAATCTGTTTTCCGGGGGAGCGTTGACCCAGATGTCGATCTTCGCCCTCGGGATCATGCCCTACATCACATCGTCGATCATCATGCAGCTGCTTGCTGTCGTGATTCCAAAGCTTCAGGCTCTCCAAGAAGAGGGGGAGGCAGGACGAAAGGCGATCACGCAGTGGACGAGGTACGTCACCGTTGTGCTTTCGCTTCTTCAGGCCACCGGGTTTGCCTATCTGTTCCACTCAGGTCAATTCACCAACGGTGTCGATCTGATCCCTAACTTCACGCCGCGCAACGTGATCATTATCGTTATCACGATGACGGCTGGCACTGCGTTGTTGATGTGGATGGGTGAGCTCATTACACAGCGAGGCATCGGAAATGGGATGTCGCTCCTGATCTTCGTATCGATCATCAGTCAGATTCCATCTCAGCTTGTCATCCTGAACACCAATTCTCAGACCTACCAGTTTGTTGTCATCACCGGCATCATGATCGCCCTGACCATCGGCATTATCTTCATTGAGCAGGGTCAGAGACGTATCCCTGTCCAATTCTCGCGTCGGGTTCGCGGGCGTAAGGTCATGGGTGGTCAGTCCACCTACATTCCGCTGAAAGTCAATATGGCAGGCGTTATACCTGTCATCTTCGCCACGTCGATTATGTACTTTCCAGCGCTGCTCGGATCTGCACTCCCATCAACTGGATGGGGCGCAGCCGTGAGGGACTGGATCAACGAAAACATGCTCTCGTCCGCTGCTGGCAGCTTTTCTCCATCGCTTTGGTACATCGGAGTGCTTGCTGTTCTCGTCGTGTTCTTTACCTACTTCTACACAGCAATCCAGTTCGATCCTGAGCGCCAAGCTGACATGATTCAACGCCAAGGCGGCTTCATCCCTGGTATTCGCCCTGGGCGCGCAACGGTCAACTACCTGTCATACGTGCTCAGTCGCATCACGCTTCCCGGCGCTTCCTACCTCGCGTTGGTCACGGTTCTTCCATCGTTGTTCGGGTGGTATTGGGGCGTCCCAGTGGGGTTGTCCGGTGTCTCGATCATCATCGTTGCGGGCGTAGCGCTCGACACGACAAAGCAGATCGAGAGCCAGCTCACCATGCGCAACTACGAGGGATTCCTCTCCTAGAAGGGACGCAGGTGGCTTAGATGTCGCGCCGAATACTCTTCCTTGGACCGCCGGGGGCAGGCAAGGGAACGCAGGCAGAGTTGCTCGCACGAGCACTTGGCGTTCCTCACATCTCTACTGGAGCGATGCTCCGAGACGCGATCTCAGAGGGAAGCGAACTCGGCAAACAGGTGGAGGCAGTTGTTGCCTCTGGGGCCCTTGTCTCCGACGACCTCGTGCTTGCGCTCGTCGAGGAGCGCCTCAGTCGGGACGATGCACAGTGCGGTTACCTCCTTGATGGCTATCCACGCAACGTCGCACAAGCGAAGGCGCTCTCGGACGCCGTAGGGGCAGAAGCGATCGAAGTCACCTTGCTTCTTGATGTCGACACGGATGAACTTGTTGCTCGACTGATGAACCGATCTGCTCAACAGGGCAGAGCAGATGACACTGAGGAGGTCATCCGTCATCGACTTGGCGTGTACCTCAGCGAGACTGCCCCTCTCATCGAGCACTACGGGACCGATGTCGTTGCGGTGAACGGCGTGGGCTCAGTCAACGACATCTTTGCGCGAATTGTCCTCGCTCTCGCAGGTTGAAGCCGTGAACGGTACCCGTTTCATAACCAAGAAGACGGCCGCCGACTTCGAAAAGATGATTATCGCTGGAGGTTGCGTTGCTGCAATGCACGACGCGACGCGGGCGGCCGCTGCTCCCGGCGTTACGACCAAAGAACTCGATGAAGTCGCCAGGGTAGTGCTCACAGAGTGGGACTGTGCCCCTTCCTTCCTCGGCTACGGCAGCCAGCAGAACCCGTTCCCAGGGGTCATCTGCACCTCACCGAACTCGGCCATTGTCCACGGTATCCCTGGCAACTACGCCCTGAGGGACGGGGACATTCTTTCGATCGATGCGGGCGCTATCTATGATGGCTGGCATGGGGATGCTGCGTTCACGATGGCCATCGGAGAGGTCCCTCCCGAAGTGAGCAACCTCATAGAAGTTACTGAAAATGCCCTATGGGCTGGCATTGCACAAGCGGTCCACGGGAACCGCCTCGGAGATATTGGGGCGGCAGTCGAGGCTGTTGCTGAACCCCACGGGTTGGGCGTTATCCGTGACTATGTCGGACACGGAATCGGTCGCCAGATGCACGAGGCGCCTTCTGTGCCGAACTATGGTCGGGCTGGCAAGGGTCTGAGGCTCAAGACAGGAATGGCTCTCGCGCTCGAGCCGATGTTCAACCTCGGAACGGAGGCTTCGGTCGTACTGGACGACGAGTGGACGGTTGTAACTGCCGACGGCAAGTGGTCTGCCCACTTCGAACACACCGTCCTCCTGACGCAGGACGGATCAGTAGTCTCAACTTTGCCGGAACCGAAGCTTGTACGTTCGCTCTAGATTTCGCTCGCAATGATGGCTTGATGCTCTACTGTGGTTTTCCGGCACGCGTTGGAGGGGCATGAGGAAGTACCTACTAGTCATAGCGGTTGTTGCATTGGTCGCAACAGCTTGCGGGCCATCTGACACAGAAGCTGACACAACTGTCCCAGACGCGTCGACCACCAGCTCGACGACCTCCACATCGACAACAACGACTGCCGCCCCAACGACGACAACAACGACGGCGCCAACGCCAACGACCTCGTCAACGACAACGTCAACGACCCTCCGCCGGCCACGATTGAATTGTCAGACGAGGGTGTACAGGCTGGCGCCGAATTGGTGTACTTCGGCTATGACGACGATGCTGCGGTGGCGGCGTTTGCCGCGGTGCTTGGAGCGCCAACCAAAGACACCGGTTGGATTGATCCTTTCGGAGACTATGGCGTGTGCCACCCTC
>JAQCAA010000050.1 GCA_027728645.1 Actinomycetota bacterium
CAAGAGGCCGATCAACACAATCGCCGGCCGAAGCTGAACAGCGGTTCCCATGACCTTGGGCGCGATGATGTTCGCCTGCGCCTGCACAACTACGAGATAGATGCCGGCAACAATCAATGCAAACCACCAGTTCTCAAGTTCCGGCCACAGCATTGACCCCGAGATTAAGGCAGCAAGCACGGCGGGAATCGCTGCGAGGATCGGGCCGAAGGTTGGGATCATGTTGAGAACCACCATGATCGCACCCATGAGGAACGCACCTGGTAGCCCAACAACCCACAACACAGCAAAAACAAGGGCTCCTGTAATGAGCGAGTTGATGAGCTGCCCGTACAGGTAGCCCCTCCACACCCTCTTTTGCTTGCGCATCATCATCAGGCCATCGCGCTCGTATCCCGGAGGAAAGTTGCGCGCAACTCCTTTGTGCATTCTGAGACTGTCGGCGCTGAGATACATCGCAATAAGAATCGTGAGAATCGCAGAGGTAATCATGGCTGTAATAACGCCAGCAAAGGTTCTCACGCTGTCAAGAGAGCTACCGAGGATGTAAAGGAGTCGTTGGGCATCAATCACGGCACCACCGTCTCCGGTGCCGGTGACGGGATCAGAGAGGAGTTCCATCATTGCTGTCATATCAATGGTTACACCAAAGATCTGGAGATAGTTTTCAGAGTCGATCTCGGCGAGAATCCAAATCCGTGCGTCGTTCACCAGCCCTATCGGGTCAAGTTCTTGGATAGAAACGACGATCTGGTTGACCACCAAGTAGCTGAACGCAAGTGTCCCAAGGAAGACCACCAGATACGCAAGAAGCAATGCGAGGCCCCGCGGGAACTTCAACCTTCTATGCATGACACGAATCAAGGGAGCCACGAGGAAGGCAACCAACCCTGCCACAGCCGCCACAGCAATGACGTTCCTGATCAGGTACACACCGATTACCCCGAGGAGAAAGGCGATTCCGACAACGAGAAGTTTTGCATTCTCGCCCCACGGAGGGGAAGGAGGATACGTGGTCACACGCCACGGCTCCGAGGGACGCTCTACCGGCAGCTCGGACTCTGGCAGTTCCTGTGTGGCGTCGTTGTCCATTGTCTTACGGTAGGTGATTTGCGGCCTATGTTGGCTGTAGGCTCGTTCGATGGGTCTGTACCAGCGTTCATTGATGCGTCTATCGAAGACGAAACCTGGTCGTCTGCTTCTCTCGAAGTTTCTAACTTCTCTCGATCTTCGGCTGAAGAACAGTCGGTTTGCACCGACGAGATTCCGTCTCGATCTGCCACTCTGCTATCTCACGACCACGGGACGCACCTCAGGTGAGCTAAGAATCGTGCCCCTTTTGTTCATCGGGCAGCCAACGAGCGAAGGTGAGCCAGATGCGTTTGCAGTTGCGGCCACCAACTTTGGAACAGAGCATCACCCCGGATGGTCCTACAACCTCGAAGCGACACCGTCGGGGGTTCTTAAAATCGGCGACAAGAGCTTCTCCGTAACCTCACGCCTTCTCTCGGAACAAGAATCAGCGGCGATGTGGCCAAGATTCGAAGCCATATGGCCTGCATATGGGACCTACCGCCAGATCGCACCGCGCGACATCAAGGTGTATCTCCTCACGCGAGCTGGCTGACTCCTACGACTCGAGAGCGGTTGCCAACGCACCAATCGTGGTGTCGATCTGATCCTCAGTGATCACGAGCGGTGGGCAGAAAGTGATTGTCGATGGAAGCGATCGTGCGATAACGCCAGAAGCAAGCATCTCAGCAAACACGGACGCTTCACTCACGCCCGTCGGCAATTGAACCGCCCACATAGCCCCGGTGCCTCTCACCTCAGACACGAGGCCACGGTCGAGCAAATCGCCAAGCCCCTCCTTGAACTTCTGCTCAATCATCGACACCCGCTCGAGAAGCCCCTCCCTCTCCATGATGGCGATGTTGGCGAGCCCAGCCGCGCACGCCGAGGGGTGCCCGGAGTATGTGAAACCGTGCCTGAAGAAGAAGTCAGGATCACCCTCATAGACCGCCCTGATTGAGTCTCCGACAACCACCCCGCCGAGCGGCTGATACCCGCTCGTCACAGCTTTGGCGAACGTGGTGAGGTCTGGGGTGACGCCGTAGCGCTGGCTTGCAAACCAGGTCCCCAATCGGCCAAAACCCGTAATGACCTCGTCGAAGATGAGGTAGGCGCCATACCGATCACAGAGATCCCGCAGACCGGCTAGATAGCCATCGTGAGGTGGGTAGACGCCGCCAGCACCTTGGACTGGCTCAGTGATGACTGCCGCCACCTCTCCTGAATGCTCCGAGAGCACTGCCTCCATTTTCGCCAGGTCGTCCGGATCCACATTGACGATATCGCCAAGAAACGGGCCAAAGCCAGCCTGGTTTGGTGGGAGACCAGACGCTGAAGTTCCGCCATAGGTCACACCGTGGTAACCGCGTTCCCGTGAAATTACGACGGTCCGCTCGGGGTGACCAGCCTGAGACTGTGCGATCCTCGCCATCTTCATCGCTGAGTCGACCGCTTCTGACCCCGAACTGCAGAAGAACACTCGGGGTCGGTCGTATGGAGAAAGAAATCCAATCTTGTCGGCAAGGGCATCAGCAACAGGATTGGTAAACGTCGAGAACGTGTGAAACCCAGCAATCTGCTTCATCTGCTCAGCAACCGCATCAGCTATCTCTGATCTCCCATGTCCCACATTGGCGTACCAGAGGCTTGCCATCGCATCGATGTAGACACGCCCAGTCGTGTCTGTGACTGTTGCACCCTGGCCACTCGCGATGGACAAGAAGTCGGCCTGCTCACGCGTCGGAGCAGCGAACGGATGGAGGAATGTTGGTATCGACATAGCAGCCAGCGTAACGGCTAGCGCCGGTCTCATGGGCGTAGAATGGCCTTTGTGACAGACTCAGACCGCACCCTTCCAGATGACTACCAGCCACACATCGGGGTGACACGTCAGTACATGAGAGACATCATCTTGGGTGTCAACGACGGGCTCGTTTCGACTTTCTTGCTTGTGTCTGCTGTTGTCGGCGGCGGGTTGACGGCGACACAAGTACTCCTGACGGGTGTCTCAGGTGCCCTAGCAGGGATGATCTCCATGGCCATCGGCGAATACCTGGCTACGAAGTCACAAGAAGAGGTTTTCGAGGCCGAAATGGAACTCGAAAAGCAGCACCTGATCCACCATCGGCAACACGAAAAGGACCAGCTCTCAGACATGCTCGGCGCAATGGGCCTCGCTGGAGAAGACCTCGACACTGTGGTCGAGATTATCGACAGCAACGAAACGGCGATGCTGAACATGCAAGGAGCCCTCGAATTCGGCATCGTCGAAGGCGAGCGACGCAGCCCTATGGCAGCGGCTCTGACATCTGGATTGCTCTTTCTCGGTGGTGCGGTTCCTTCGATTATTCCTTTCGCCATCTCTGGCTGGATGGGTTGGACCACGACCGGCCCTGCACTTGTAGCTGCCGGCATTCTGTCAGGCGCTGGGCTATTCGTTGTAGGCGCGCTCAAGACGACCGCCACCAGGAAGAATCCCATTTTCTCGGGTTCCGAGAACCTAGCGTTCGGACTTGTTGGAGGAGTGATCGCCTACTTCGTCGGCGTGGCCTTCGACTCGGTGATCACCTCTTAGGCGCCAATCCGTGGGGCTCAATTCCTAGAAATGCCTGCGAACCTCGGCCGTTTTCCCTACGTGCTTTGCCACACGGATCACAACGACCCCTGAGGCATCAGAAGTCGAGACCCTTGCGGGCGGCCACGCCTTTGTCGAATGCGTGCTTGATCTTGCGCATCTCCGTGACGGTATCGGCAGCGTCAATGAGATCCTGGTGGGCATCCCTGCCGGTGATGATTACGTTCGTCCCCTCAGCCCTCGCGTCAATCGACGAGACAACGTCGGCGACATCGATCCAACCAAAGGTGACCGGATAGGTTGCCTCGTCAAGGATTACCAAGTCATAGTCGCCCGAAGCTAGGGACTCCTTGGCAAGTGCCCAGGCGTCTGCTGCGGCCTTCTCGGTCGCCTCCATATCGTCAGATTCCCATGTGAAGCCATCTCCCCCTGTCACCCATTCGACGCCAAGCTGGTCCGCCATCTTCTTTTCCCCCGTCTGCCACTTGTCGGACTTGATGAACTGAACCACCTTGACCTTCCAGCCCCTCGCGACCGCACGGATCATGACGCCAAACGCTGAACTCGATTTTCCTTTGCCGTCCCCCGTGTTGATGATGAATAGATCTCGTCTGTTTTCACTTGGCATCGGCACTCCCTTCGGACCTGAGGGACACCACAACTTGGTTCCCATCGATCTCTACGACGCGAATCGTAGGTTCAAAAACATCCCTGAGTATCTCTTCCGTGAAGACCGAACTGGCGAGTCCCTGCGCCACGACCTTCCCGTTGTCCAAAAGCAAGACCGTTTTGCAAAACTGTGCGGCCGCTGTGAGGTCGTGGATAGCAGACAAAACCGTGATGGACCGCTCAAGTCTGATCTCGTCAATCAATTCCAGAACCTCGTGCTGGGCAGCGAGGTCGAGAGACGCGGTTGCCTCGTCAAGAACGAGAACGGCAGTCCCCTGCGAAAGCACCCGAGCCAGAGAGACCCTTTGAGTTTCACCACCGGACAGGGACGAAACATCGCGCTCCGCGAACTCAGCTATCGACAAGGCCCTGAGAGCATCCCAAACAGCAGCGATGTCCTCTGACCTCTCTGCTGCAAGGGGGCCCATGTGCGGCGTTCTACCGAGCAGCACGTAGTCAAACACTGCCATTCCTTCGGGATACGCAGGACGCTGTGGAACATATGCCAGAGCGAGAGCTCGTGTCTTCGTGTCCATTGCGTGTCGCTCGACTCCGTCGATCTTGATCGAGCCCTGATAACCAAGGTCGCCTGCGACCGCGCGGAGAAGCGTCGTCTTTCCTGCACCGTTGGGGCCAACGATCCCTACCCATGATCCAGCCTCGATGTCCATCGAGACTTCGGAGATGATCGGCTTCCCTGCAATCTCAACACTGACCTGAGATACGGCGATGGCGCTCACGAGACGATCCCCTTGCTTCGCCTCAACACGACCGCGAAGAACGGTGCGCCAATGAGCGCTGTCACCACGCCGATTGGTATCTCGGCTGGGGCCTGGGCCGTCCTTGCAATGATGTCGGCGAACACCAGGAACGCCCCTCCGAGGAGAAACGACAGAGGCACGATCACCCTGTAGGACGTCGAGGTCAACAGCCTGACGGTGTGAGGGATGATGATTCCCACGAACCCAATCAAGCCACTCACAGCCACGACCGCAGCGGTTCCGAGCGTGGCAAATCCGATCACGACAAGCCTGAGCTTCCTCGGCTCGACACCAAGCGTTGCGGCTTCGGCCTCTCCTACAGAGAGAACATCAAGCAAGCGCCTGTAACCGAATATCACCCCGGAGCACACGAGGACATAAGGGGCGACAAGCGTGACATCCGACCACCCAGCAGTGTTGAGCGAACCCAGGATCCAGCCGTACACCTCACGCAACGATTCGGTCTCACGCTGTTGAATAAACGTCTGGACCGCAGTCAGAAAGGCAGCGATCGCCACGCCAGCAAGGATCAGCGTCACTGACGTTCTCCCGGACCTGACGGTGTATCCGAGCAGGTAGGCGAGCGAAACGCCCACGATCGCACCTACGAACGCCGCTATCGGCAAGAGATCGACAAATCCGATCGACGCCCTAGGCAGATACACGATTGCAATCGTGGCACCGAGGCCAGCGCCTGCACCCGCTCCAAGGAGGTAAGGGTCAGCAAGAGGGTTTCTGAATACTCCCTGATATGCGGTCCCAGCAATCGACAGCATCGACCCAACCAACAGCCCAAGAGCAATCCTCGGCATGCGAATCTGCCAGACGATTGCGTCGTCCCGCGGGTTAAGCGGCGAGTCTCCGCCAACCAACGGGATCCGGGACCATGCCGAAGCAAAGATGTCTCTTGGGGCAATCTCCACTGCACCAACGCCAGCCGCAACCAGAACCACAATGGACGTGATACCAAACGCACCGGCGATCCACCACCAGCGGGTCTGCGTGGAGGTGGGGCGGCCTGCGTTCATGCGTCGACGGACACCACAGCAACGAGCGCCGCAACAACCGATTCAAAGAGCTCGACGATGCGAGGGCCCCACCGAGAGGCGATGTCATCGTCGAGTTCGACCACGCCGCCAGACGACAACGCTGACAGCGTGTCCCACCCTGGTCGCTCTGCGAGCGTCTCAGCATTCTGACCGCAGCACTTTGTGTCGGCAAGAAGAATCAGGGCGGGGTCGGCATCCACGATGAACTCTGTGCTCAGCTGGGGGTATCCAAACCCATCAGGGTCCGGAGCGAGGTCCGCAACATTCTGAAGACCGGTAGCCGAGAGCAGCTCGCCCATGAATGAGGAAGAGGTAGCTGTGAAGTACAGATCGTCCAGCTCGTAGTAATACGTCAGGTCGCTCGCTTCATCTGGGACGACCCTCACAGCGTCAATGAGCCTCTTCTGCGTCTCGCCTACCAGAGCAACCGCTTCTGCAATGTGACCCGACGCGACTCCTGTTTGCTCCCATTGCGCAAATGCTGTCGCAAGGTCTGGAGCGGGGCTGTGAAGGATGACTGTGATACCCACTGCCTCGAGCCCTGCAATGACATCCCCAGGATCGAAGCTGATAAAGACAAGATCCGGATCGAACTCAGCGATCGCCTCAACGTTTGGTTGCCACGACGTCAACCCGGTGAAGGGGGCTTCTGGCGGATAGTTCGACTGGTCATCCACCGCAATGACCTGGTCCCCTGCATCAATCGCAAAAAGTACCTCGGTTGAAGTTGGCGAGAGTGAAAGGATGCGCTCCGGCCGTTGTCCAATCGTGACAGGGCCATTCTCGGCTTCAATCGTGACAGGAAACCCGTCATCGATCGGAATCGGCACGGTGGTTGACGTCGAGGCTGTGGTGGACGAGCTCGTGCTTTGGGAGGCCGGGGCCTCAGTCGACGAGGTCGCTGGCTGGCCTGACGGGGTATCCGGTGCACAAGCGGCGCCAATGAGCGCAAAACCAACCACAAACAGAACAATTCTTCTGAACACGACCGGTGTCTCCCTTCTGTGGAGGAGACAACCGTTGCGGAGCGTAGACCCCTCCTCCGAGGATCAGACCGCCTGCCGGATCGGAGGCGACCTGACTACCTCTTTCGAGGATCACAGTTGCGGGACAGCGCCGGGATCTCACCGGACTTCGCTCCAAGACGGCACCCGGGTAGTCCCGGTACGTCGAAAAGCATCCTAGCGGTACCCACCCACCGAGGTGTCCGCCTTCGAGGGGTATCGTTGGTTTATCATGAAGAAACTCCTGCTCGCAGCAATCGCCGTCGGCGGCGCGGCCGTCGCCATGACGGTGCGCTCACGACGACCGGTACGCCCGCCCTCTGCTCTTGGCGGATCTTGGGAGCCCTCTCACAAGCCACCGGCCAAGTGAGGGTCGCCGTCGACACGAGCACGGAGGTTGGCAACCGCATGGTCCGCGTGCTACTCGGCGAGTCGAGCGTCACCTATCTCGGCGTCCTTGCCGGAGGTGTTCCGAACCACTCACGCTCAGGTCCCGTAGATGACTTAGCTTCATTCGACGTTCTCATCTCGGACGGAACCTCAGACTTTCATTTTCTTGTCGGCCGTTCCTCTGTCGCAGGGATTCCCCTCGTACTCTGGAACGACTTGCAGCCCGCTTTGGCAGGCTCGGGATACACACCTGTCATCTTCGGTGCCAACGTTGCAACTGCGCTGACAGCAGCTCTCTCCACCCACCCCGTTGTCTCCATAGCCGCATCCGATTCGGTGCGAGTCGGATGGACGGAACCAGGCAAACCGAGACGACGTGGAGAGCCCCTCCACTTCCCAGAACCTGTCGGCAGCTCGTGGGGCAAACGAAGGAAAGGCGCTGGCTTTGTTGTCTTCAGAGACGACGAGTGGGGCGGTGCCGTTGTCGATGTGCAAGGAGAGACGGGACGACGGATCGTCGGCGTCGCCGACCACAGCGCCTACATTGAAGCGATCACCCTCGCGGCCGTTGGCATTCTCGCCGCCGAAGGAGCTTACGGACCGGGTACCCAGGCTGCGTCAGCAAACGCAGACCAACTCCTCGATAGGGTCACGGAATTGGAACTAGAGGTCGCCGCGTGGCGTTCAACTGAGTAGTCATGCACCCAACGACCCGCTCTGTGATATTCGTCGCTGTGCTTGCTATCGCTCTTACCGCTTGTACCCCTGCGTCGACGGACGGAGAGACGACGACAACAACCTCCTCCGATGAGTCATTTGCTGGAACCGTCGACGCGCCGGCGTTCCCACTTGGACTCGATTGGATCAATACTTCAGAACCAATCGCTCTCAGCGACCTGAAGGGCAAGGTTGTCGTTCTCGACTTCTGGACCTACGGCTGTATCAACTGCATCCATGTGATCCCGGATCTCAAACGCCTCGAAGAGGAGTACCCAAACGAGCTCGTTGTCATAGGAGTCCATTCAGCGAAATTCTCGAACGAGGGAGTCACCGAGAATCTCGTGGACATCGTCCAGCGTTACGGACTCACCCATCCGGTTGTGAACGACAGCGAGTTTCAGATATGGAACCAGTGGGGCGCCACTGCTTGGCCAACGACAGCACTCGTCGATCCGGCTGGAAGGGCGGTTGGGATTCGATCGGGGGAGGGCGTCTATGACGCACTCAAACCGGTCATTGATTCCCTCATCGCAGAGTTCGACCAGGCGGGGGCGATGAACCGGAGCCCGTTCGTCACAACCCTCGAAGCGACCACGGCACCTACCCGTGCTCTCAGCTATCCGGGAAAGGTTCTCGCCACAAACGGGCGCCTCTGGGTGTCTGACACCGGGCATCATCGTGTTCTTGAAGTCGACCCTCTTACGGGAGACGTTCTTGCCTCGTGGGGATCGGGCTTCAGCGGGTCGAACAACGGGTCTGCGACGGAAGCGTCATTTAGCAACCCCCAAGGTTTGGCCTACAACTCAGAGACCAACGAACTCTATGTAGCGGATGTCGGCAGCCACGCTGTGAGGGTCATAGCTCTCGAGACCGGTGTCGTGTCGACCTTGGCTGGAACAGGTGAATCCGGTTGGCCGCCAACCGCTGGCCCCATTGGTGAGGTTGCCCTTCGTTCGCCATGGGACGTCTTGTATTCAGATGGATATGTCTATGTGGCGAACGCTGGAACGCATCAGATATGGACACTTGATCTCGAACGAGGTTTGGGCTTCCCCCTGATCGGAAGCGCTCGCGAGGGCACTGCCAATGGTGCGTTCGCTGTGGCCGAACTTGCACAGCCGAGCGGTCTTGCACTCTCGGACCAGGGCGAGCTCTTCTTCGCCGATTCAGAGTCGAGTTCCATACGGGTCGGCCTTCTGCTCGGCGCAACAACACAGCTCGTCGTCGGAGCTGACCAGTCCCTCTTCGACTTCGGCGATGTCGATGGTTTTGGTAACGAGGCGCGGCTTCAACACCCGCTTGGGCTGGCTCTCGACGAAGACATCCTGTATGTGGCCGACACCTACAACTCAAAAATCAAGCGGATCGATGTCGAGAGCGGGGGGATTACCTCGTGGCTAGGGGAGGAGCCAGGGTGGGCAGACGGGCGAGACCCAAGGTTCAACGAACCAGGAGGGCTGTCCTTCGACGGTGGGAAGCTCTACGTTGCAGATACCAACAACCACTCAGTCCGCGTCATCGACGCCATCACGGGCGAGACATCGACACTGGTGCTCAAGGGTGTTGAGAGGTTCGATCCCCCGTCGGCCTACATCGGAGAGATTGTGACTGTCGAGCCCGTCGAGGCTGCCGCCGGGCCGGCAACGCTTGTACTCAACTTCCAATTACCCGCTGGCTACAAGGTGAACGAAGACGCCCCGTCATCGGTCGTTGTTAGCGGCGGCCGAACGATTCTTGACCTTACCGGCGACTCAGCGGGAGACCTCACGGGAACCACGCTGCCAGCCACCGTCGCTGTTGAGCTAACCGAGGGAAGCTCGACCGTTTCTATCGATATCAATCTCGTCTACTGCGCCGAAGTGAGTCAAAGCCTGTGCCTGATTGATCGGGTCCGCTACAACATTCCGATAACTGTTGGGCCGGCTGGCGAGTCTTCCCGCATTCAGCTGGCAAGGACTATCACAGCCACCTAGTGGCTGCCGGTGTGTCGCTACACGTGTTCGACGGTTTCGTCCACCGTCATCGCTGACGCTCCACCGCTGTTGGCTGAGACATGCACGACCGGACGGGGTCTGTTCTCCGGCTGAACCTCAGGGTCCTGAGTTTCTTCAAGCATGATCAACTCAACCCCACCAACAACATCAGAAACGAGGTTGTAGAGGACAGCCATCAGCGTCAAGCTTGCAGTCACTCCAATCACCCAAATAATCGCAAGCATCAGTACGACTCTGAAGTACAGCTCCCCATCTGGCGTGAATGCGATGGTGAGGCGACCAAGGGTGTCAGCAAAATCGTCTGGGATGCCGCGCTGGACAGCAATGGACCATGCAATCCAGATGCCAAGCGTGCCCGTGAGGCCAACTGCCAAATTGACTACGAACGCTGCTTTGAGCACGGTCCATGGATCAATCTTGCGGATGATGCGTCGAACCCGACGAACCGCCATCACGCCTCCTTTTGACACCAGACCTTACCGGCTGCTTACTACTGGACTCTGACAATGAGACGCCACCGAGCCTCTATCAGTTCCCTGTCACTCGTCGCCTTCGTCCTCGACAGGCACGGAAATTGCAATCGCAACGGCCGAAAGCGTTGCTCCTTCTGCAAGGTTCATGACCTTGACCCCCATCGAGTTTCGACCGTATCGGTTGATCTTTCCAACATTCTGACGAATCACAATTCCGTCCGATGACGTAATGACCGCGTCGTCCGTTTCGACCACAGCCCTAGCTGTTGCGAGCGATCCTCTGGTTGAAACAATCTTGATTGCCTTAACCCCGAGGCCGCCGCGATGTTTGACAGGGAAATCGCTCAGACGCGTTCTCTTCCCATATCCGCCTTCGGTGAGGAAGAGAACATCATCGGCCGACTCTGCAATGGCAGCACCCACAACCGAGTCCCCCTCTCGCCGGCGGATGCCTCGAACTCCTTGAGAGGCTCGCCCTGTCGGCCTCACTTCGTCTTCGACAAATCGGATGCCTTGACCGTTTCGCGTGAAAATCAAGAGGTCTGACTCACCGTTGGTTTGGAAGACGGCGACGACCTCGTCATCGTTCTTGAGATTGATCGCAACCAAGACCTGATTCCGACTGTCGTAATCAGAGAAGCGCGACTTCTTCACCTGACCGGACTTGGTGAACATCACCAGGTATCGATTCGTTTCGTAGTCGCGTGTGTCGATGACGGCCTCGACGATTTCGTCTGGCTCTAGGGGAAGCACGGATTGAATCAGCACTCCTTTGGCTGTTCGGTCTTGGCGAGGGATTTCGTGCGCCCTAATCCGATAGACCTTGCCCCTGTTGGTAAAGAAGAGAAGATACGCGTGAGCGGAAGTGTGGAGAAAATGTGTCACGACATCGTCCTCACGAAGGCCAGAACCCCTCACGCCTCGACCGCCTCTGCCCTGAATCCTGTATGTCTTGGACAACACCGACTTGACATATCCAGCAGCGGACATACTGACAACAATCTCTTCGTCAGCAATCAAATCCTCAAGAGACATCGACCCAAGGTCCGGAATGATGTGACTACGCCTTGCGTCGGCAAACTTGTCCCTGACTTCTTGGAGTTCCGTCGCAATGAGAGCCCTGCGTTTCGGCTCGTTTGTCAAAAGCTCCTCAAGATACGCGATCGTCAGCTCGAGCTCGGCAAGTTCTTCCCGAAGCTTGTTGGTTTCGAGAGCTGTGAGCCTTCGAAGCGGCATGTCGAGGATGTGATTGGCCTGCACCTCTGAAAATTCGAAGTTCTCCATCAACGCTTCACGCGCATCGTCGACGTTCGCAGAGGAGCGAATAATCCTCACGACCTCGTCGATGTTGTCGAGGGCGATCAGGAGGCCCCGCAATATATGGGCTCTCGCCTCTGCCTTTTCGAGCCTGAATTGTGAGCGACGTTCGATTACCTCTAACTGATGGTCGACGTAGAAGTGCACGAGTTGGGCAAGGTTGAGTGTCTTTGGCACTCCGTCCACGAGGGCCACGTTGTTGATGGAAAAGGTATCTTCGAGTTGGCTGTGCTTGAAGACCTGATTGAGCACAACCTGCGGGTTTGCGTCCTTCTTCAACTCGAAAACAAGCCGCGTTCCGTGACGATCCGACTCGTCGCGAAGGTCGGCGATTCCAACAATCGTCTTGCTGCGAACCTGATCCGCGACCCTCTCCATGATCCGATCCCGCGACGCCTGGTACGGAATCTCGGTGGCGACAATCGCCATGCGGCCCTTCCGTATCTCGACGACATCGGTGACCGCACGCATCTTGATCGAGCCCTTGCCTGTGCTCAGCGCATCATTGATGCCGACCGTGCCAACAATGTACGCACCGGTCGGAAAATCCGGGCCTTTGACGAACTCCATAAGATCTTCGACCGTCGCTTCTGGATGATCCAGCGCATGGAGGACAGCGTCACACACTTCGCCAAGGTTGTGAGGAGCCATGTTTGTTGCCATGCCGACCGCGATCCCCGTGGAACCATTGACGAGAAGGTTTGGGAACCTCGAAGGAAGCACCCGTGGTTCCTGACGCTCCCCCGAGTAGTTATCTCTGAAGTCGACGGTGTTCTCGTCGATCCCATCGAGCATGTGGGCAGACAACTTTGCGAGCCTTGCTTCGACATACCTCATCGCCGCCGGAGGATCGTCAACAGTCCCGAAGTTCCCCTGTGGGTCGATCAGTGGGTTCCTCAGTGCAAAGTCCTGACCAAGGCGGACCATCGAGTCGTACACAGCCTCAGGTGCATGCGGGTGGAACCATCCGACAACATCGCCAACAACACGCGAGGCTTTGCGATAGGGCGTTCCAGGCCGAATGCCGCTGTCCCACATCGAATAGAGAACACGCCTGTGAACCGGCTTGAGCCCGTCCCTCACATCGGGAAGGGCCCTCGAAACGATGACGGACATCGCATACTCAAGGAACGAATCCTGCATCTCGCGTTCGATATCGATCGACGTGTAGCTCGGGCGGCTGGCATCAGTCATGGGTCGTAGCCTTTGGGTGGAGTTCTAGGCGTCCAAGAAGCGGACGTCTTTTGCGTTCTGTTGGATGAAAAGTCTTCTGGCCTCAACGTCGGTCCCCATGAGGGTCGAGAAGGTTCTCTCTGCGGAATACTGCTCCTCGAGTTCGACACGCAGCAGTGTGCGTACGTCGGGATCCATGGTCGTGTCCCACAACTCGTCTGCATTCATCTCTCCAAGACCCTTGAACCGCTGAATGTTGATCTTGCGACCCTCGTTCTTTGCCTTGAAGGCTTCCAGGTCTTCGTCGTTTTCAATCCACGTTGTCTTCGTTCCGATCTTGGCTGAGTACAACGGAGGCTGGGCGATATAGACGTAGCCGTGCTCGATGACCTGTGGCATGTGTCTGAAGAAGAACGTCAGCAGCAGGGTGCGGATGTGGGCCCCGTCAACGTCAGCGTCTGTGAGTATCACAATCCTGTTGTATCTGGCCTTGGTGATGTCCATCTCCTCACCAATGCCGGTGCCTATCGCTGTGATCAACGACTGGACCTCGGTGTTCTGGAGCACGCGCCCAAGGCGGTTCTTCTCAACATTGATGATCTTGCCTCGAACGGGAAGAATCGCCTGAAACTCGGAGTTCCTTGCCTGTTTGGCAGAACCACCGGCGGAGTCCCCCTCCACAATGAACATCTCGGAGAGCGCTGGATCCTTTGATGAGCAATCAGAGAGCTTTCCAGGAAGCCCTCCTGACTCGAGCAGGCTTTTGCGACGCGTAAGGTCCCTCGCTTGACGGGCAGCTGCTCGTGCTCGTGCGGCAGAGGAAGCCTTGTCAGCGATCTTCTTTGCGTCGCCAGGATGGCGTGCCAGCCAGTCAGGAAGTGCCTGGTTCATGGCCTTTTGTACGAAGGACTTGATCTCGGTGTTGCCAAGCTTCGTCTTCGTTTGACCTTCGAACTGTGGGTGGCGAACCTTCGCAGAGATTATGGCCGTGAGCCCTTCCCTGACATCGCCGCCTTCAAGGTTCGTGTCTTTTTCCTTCAAGACGCCCTTTGCCCGAGCAATCTCATTGATCGACTTGGTGAGGGCCGTGCGGAATCCCTCTTCATGGGTACCGCCTTCGTGGGTACTGATGTTGTTCGCAAACGAAAGAATCGTCTCGTTGTAGCCGGTCGTCCATTGCAGGGCCACAGCAACCTCTGCCTCGTCGGTCGAGTGCTCGAAGTAGGCGACTTGTGCGTGGATCGGTTCCCGAGCGACATTGAGATGCTTCACAAAATCGATGATTCCACCGGCGTACTTGAATGTCTCGACGAAGGGCTCCTCGCCGCGCTCTTCCGTGAACCTGATCTCAAGCCCCTTGTTGAGGAACGCCATCTCCCTAAGACGAGTCGTCACGGTCTTGGCTGAGTAGGTCGTGGTTTCTTCAAAGACGTCTGGGTCGGCCCAGAAGGTGACCGAAGTCCCTGACCTCTTCATCTCTTTACCCTTTTTGAGTTTTCCAAGGGGAATCCCATATCCGAAACTTTGCGACCACACGAATCCGTCGCGGACGACCTCAACCTCGGTCCGGGTAGAGAGCGCATTCACCACGGAGATGCCGACACCATGGAGCCCCCCTGAGACCTGGTAGGCGCCAGAGTCGAACTTTCCACCTGCATGGAGGGTGGTCATGA
>JAQCAA010000051.1 GCA_027728645.1 Actinomycetota bacterium
CCTCACTCTGCCGTCCCCCTTGAAAGGGGGACAGAATGGTGGGAGGGCCCGTTCAGGTCGGTCCGTGAACCGCAAACGGTAAACGCGCAGCGCGAAGCTCTTAGGCATTCACTTCGTCTCTCCAGGCAAGCCAATCCGCGACCGGGGCTAGGTCGTATGCAGGGCCGTTGATACCGATCGTGAACTCAATAGCGCCAGCAGCATGGAGGGCATCTGCAGTCTCGAGCTTGGTTGGGCTCACGCCGACGGATCTCTCAATTTCGGAAGGGTTGCGCCCAACGGCTGCGCAGTGGTCGTCGAGGATTCCTGATTTGCGAGTGAAGACTTCGAGGTCTCCGAATCCGTGCCAGATGTCTGCGTGTTCGGCAACGATCCGGAGTGTGACCTTCTCGCCCCCTCCGCCGATCAGAATGGGCAGCTTGCCTGTGGGCTGAGGATCAAGTGCGGCCAGCCGGTCCTTGATGACAGGCATTGCAGCTTCGAGTGCTCTCAAGCGGCCAATTGCGGTACCGAATTCGTACCCGTACTCGTCGTAGTCCTTTTCGAACCAACCGGACCCGATTCCGAAGATCAATCTTCCTCCGGACATCACATCGACCGTCCGCGCCATGTCAGCAAGAAGCTGCGGGTTGCGGTACGAGTTGCAGGTGACGAGTGCCCCGATTTGGATTCTTTCCGTTGCTTCAGCCCAAGCGCCGAGCATCGTCCAGCACTCGAAATGTTGTCCGACATTCTTGTCAGGGTCGCCTCCGTACAATGGGAAGAAGTGGTCCCAGTTGTACAGAACGTCTACGCCCATCTCCTCTGCTGCGGCTGCGGCTCTCCGAATATCTGCGTATTCAGCGTGCTGAGGGTGAATCTGAACTGCGATGCGCGCGTCTGCCAAGGGCGTCTCCTTCGATGGTCTAGCCACCAAGGTAGAGCATTCTGGGGCGCTCCGAGACCGTGTCACTCGTGATATTCGCTGGTGCGTCGATTTTGTGATAGCTGTCACAAGTGATACGGTTCGGCGCTTCCTAGGCAGGGCAAACGGACCCAGACGCTTTCGCAACTCAGCGTGGCCGCCTTGGTGTCCCCAGAGGAGGTGTGCAGGATGAAGCGGTACCCGCTGTACAACCCTGATCAGCACCATGACGCGTGTGGTGTCGGGTTCATCGCTGACCGCTCAGCGACGCCTTCTCATCGCATCGTTCGTCTCGGCGTTGAATGCCTTCACAACCTGGACCACCGCGGTGCCCGATCGGCCGACGGGACAGGCGACGGTGCAGGCATCATGACCCGCATTCCGTATCGGATTGTCGAACGCGATATCAGAGCCAACGGTCTTGAGTTTCCAGGAAGCGACCACATCGGAGTCGTGATGGCGTTTCTTCCCAAGGGTGCCGAGGACGAGCCGAGGGCGATTGTCGAGCAGGCCATGGCTGACAACGGGCTCTCAGTCATGATGTGGAGGACGGTTCCTGTCGACAAGAATGTGCTCTCAGACACAGCGGCGCGATCAATGCCGGTCATCGAGCAGGCAATCGTTGAGGCGCCAACCTCGCACGGGGGCGTCGACGCACTCGAACGGAGCCTCTTCCTCGCAAGGAAGCAGATTGAGCGTGGGGATGACATCGAGGGGTTCGACATCGTTTCGGCTTCTGCAAGAACGGTGGTCTATAAGGGGCTGTTCACGGCTGACATCATCGAGCAGTTCTATTGGGACCTCAGAGACCCAGCGTACGAGTCAGATTTCGTCATCTTTCACCAGCGGTATTCGACGAATACTGAGCCAGCGTGGAGTCTGGCGCAACCGTTCAGAATGCTCGCCCACAACGGCGAGATCAACACGGTTCAGGGCAACCGGGCCTGGATGGTTGCGAGGTCCAATGACCTTGGTCAAAGTGTGTGGGGGGACCGGGCCTGGGAACTGTCGCCACTGGTTCGGCCCGGTATTGGGAGCGACTCTGCGAGTCTCGATGAGGCGTTCGAGGTTCTGGTTCGTTCTGGTAGAGGGCTTGCTCACGCCAAGGAGATGTTGATCCCTGAGGCGTGGGAGAACGTTGGTGATGTTGAAGAGGAGCTAAGGGCGTTCCACGAATACCACGCATTCCTGACGGAGCCGTGGGATGGTCCTGCGGCAATTGCAGCGTCGGACGGCAAGACCCTCATTGCGGGACTCGACAGGAACGGGCTCCGACCCGCAAGGTGGGCCATCTCACCGGACACGATTCTGGTCGCCTCAGAGGCCGGTATTGCACCGGAGGTCGAGGTTCTTGCAATCGAAACTGGCCAACTCGGTCCAGGAGATGTGCTTGAAGTGGATTTAGGAACGGGAAACCACGCAACCTCGCGCGAGGTGAAGCTTGCTCTTGCGCGCCATGCACCGTACGCGGACTGGATCACAACCCAGACAAATTATGTCCACGACCCGTTTGACGATCTTCAAGATGATCGCTTCGACGCCGACGCCCTTGCCAGGGTGTTTGGCTACACGGCAGAGGAGCGCCGACTCTTACTGGAACAGATGACAGAAGGTGTCGAACCGATTCTTTCGATGGGCCATGACACTGGGCTTGCTGCGTTGTCAGACGCCCCACAACGGTTATCACGCTACTTCCACCAAGCTTTCGCCCAAGTCACCAACCCTCCGATGGATCCAATCCGGGAGAAGCTGGTTATGTCGCTTCGGACGTATGTGGGTCGCCATGGGTCGCTCCTTGAGGAAACAGAGCAGCAGGCTCACATGATGGAACTCGCTTCGCCCGTGCTTTCAGATGCCGAGGTCGAACTCATTCGGTCCTCGACCGACGAGGCATTCCGCTCTGTTTGGATAGACATCCTGTTCGATCCGGCAGGGGGAGCAGAGGGCATGACCGAGGCGATCAAGGAGATCAGCGCCGAGGCTGACCAGGCCGTCAGGGATGGCGCCTCAATCATTGTGCTCTCCGATAGAGCGACCGATGCGCTCAACGCCCCGATCCCCATCCTGTTGGCCGTTGGTGCAGTGCACCATCAGCTCATCGCGTCAGGGCTCAGGCTGCACGCTTCGATCATCGCGGTGTCTGGTGAACCACGAGACGCTCACGATCTTGCCTGTCTTGTGGGGTTTGGGGCTGCCGCCGTCAACCCGTACCTTGCAATCGAGCAGGTGCGCTCGTTGGCACTCAGGGACGATGCGCCTCGAGGGGTGGTCGAGGCACAGGAGAATTACCGGGCAAGCCTCGAGAAGGGTCTGCTCAAGATCATGTCCAAGATGGGGATCTGCACCGTCAAGTCGTACCGCAGCTCTGAATTGTTTGAGGCGATCGGGCTGAACGACGAGGTATGTGCGCTCTCGTTTCGATACGTGCAGCGGAGGATCGGCGGCGTCGGCTTCGACCGTCTCGCTCGAGACGCCATTGTCCGGCATGCCAGATACCAAGGCGAAGGGTCCGAGCTTGAGGGCTTCTACAAACACCGCAGAGGTGGTGTTCCCCACGCGGCGGGACCGCGTGCTGTGTTGGCACTCCAAAGAGCGGTTCGATCAGGGGAGATGGAGGCGTACGACGGCTACGTCTCGATTGTTCAGGACGATCGGCCAGCAATGGAATTACGGGATCTGCTTGACATCGACCCACTCGGTGACCCGGTCGATATAGACGCGGTTGAGCCGGTCGAGGACATCATGCGGCGATTCGTGACGGCAGCGATGTCGCTCGGAGCGCTCTCCAAGGAAGTCCACGAAACACTCGCGGAAGCGATGAACGCGATTGGTGGCTTGTCAAACTCTGGTGAGGGCGGCGAGGATCCCGCACGGTATGGAACGAGCCTCAATTCTGGGATCAAGCAGGTCGCAAGCGGGCGCTTCGGGGTTACCCCCGCATACCTGGCATCCGCTGAGGAGTTCCAAATCAAGATGGCCCAAGGTTCAAAGCCTGGCGAAGGTGGCCAGCTCCCAGGTCACAAAGTGACGGCCGAAATCGCGAGGCTTCGGCATACCGAGCCCGGCGTGACGTTGATCTCCCCTCCACCACACCACGACATCTATTCGATCGAGGATCTCGCCCAACTGATTTATGACCTCAAGACGTTCAAGCCGCTCGCGCGCGTTTCGGTCAAGCTCGTTTCGGGGCCAGGGGTCGGAACGATCGCTGTCGGCGTCGCAAAGGCGCACGCGAACGGCGTCACAATCTCCGGCAACGGCGGAGGCACCGGCGCATCTCCTCTCGTGTCAATCAAACATGCGGGGTCGCCGTGGGAGATTGGGCTTGCCGAGGCTCACCAATCGCTCGTGGCAAACGGTCTTCGCAGCTCGATTTCGGTCGAGACGGATGGCGGGCTCCGCACAGGCCGTGACGTCGTCGTGGCGGCATTGCTTGGAGCAGACCGGTTCGGTTTCGGTACCGTTCCTCTCCTGGCGCTTGGCTGCAAGATGGTGCGTCAGTGCCACCTCAACACTTGCCCTGTTGGCATCGCGACCCAGCGGGAAGACCTCAGAGCGAAGTACACCGGTTCCGCGGATCAGATCGTCCAACTCTTCACGTTCATAGCACAAGACGTCCGTCGGATACTCGCAACGATGGGTGCGACATCACTAGGGGAGATCACGGGAAGAGCAGACTTGCTTTCGACCCAGATGTCAGGGGCTGCTGCGGATCTAGAGCAGTTGCTCGTTCGAGCGGACTTTGGAGAGGATCGAAGCTTCCGAAGGCTCGATCGGTCGCCGCTCGGCGAGTTTCTTGCTGGTATTGGTCGATCAGTACTGCGAGGCGACGGACCTGTTACTGCGTCCTTTCCGATCCGCAACACGGATCGATCCGTTGGCACCCGGCTCTCTGGAGAGGTGTCTGACATCACAGGGGATGTGGGTCTCCCTGAGGGGTCAGTAACAATCCGTCTCGCGGGGACCGCAGGCCAATCGTTTGGGGCCTTTTTGACTCACGGCATCGATCTTGATCTCGATGGGGTGGGTAATGATTATGTCGGAAAAGGGATGGGAGGCGGTTCGATTTCGATTCACCCCCATACCGGTTCGTCGACCGTTGCCCATGCAGCAGGCAACGCATGCCTGTACGGGGCAACGGGGGGTTCGCTGTACGCAGCAGGCACCGTTGGCCAGAGGTTTGCCGTTCGTAACTCGGGAGCGACGGCGGTTATTGAGGGCGCATCGGATCACCTTGCTGAATACATGACCGGAGGCGTTGTCGCCGTCCTCGGAGGTACGGGTCGCAACATCGCTGCTGGGATGACTGGAGGAGTTCTCTATCTCTACGACGCAGACCACGCGGTCAAAGGAAAGATGTCCGAAAGCGCACCTTCCCTGAAACGGCTCGACGCGATGCCGAAGTCCTCGAGGCTCTGGTAGGCGCCCACGAAGAGCGCACAGGGTCTGCGAAAGCCAAAGGGATGCTTGCGGATTGGGAGCAGACCTCGAAACGTTTCTGGGTTGTGAGGTCGGAAGCGCAGCCATTTGATGGAGCCGGCGACGCGGGGAGCAGTGTCGAGGTCCTCCCTGTGGATGCGCTGTCTTTCGATACGTCTGGATCCGAATTTGTCGAATCTCCGACCATTGCCAAAGGCGTGGCTCGGGAACACTCCGCAGGCTGAACTCGTTGTACCTGTATCAGTTGCGGCTGGCTTGGGCTGGCGTTTCTTCCACCACTCCCACCGGTTCCGCCCGGCCAGTCGTAGCGAAGGTTCCGCAACAATCGCGTAGAAATGCAAAAACCGTCGCATGTGGGTCGAAAGCTCAGCTACAATAACCACTAGCCGCGTAGTGCAATTCATGAGGAGCCGAAAATGACCACCGTTGATATCGATCTAGGCAGCTATCAACTTGGCTGGTCGGACGTAGAGGACTACGTCTTCAAGCCCGAGAAGGGTTTGTCAGAAGAACTCATTCGCGAGATGTCCCGCATGAAGGGCGAGCCCGATTGGATGCTCGAGTTCCGACTCAAGGCGTACACGCGGTTCCTTCGCAAACCGACACCACAGTGGGGCGGAGCAGGTCGGCTCAATGACATCGACTACGACGATATCTACTACTACATCAAGCCTATGGACGGGCAGGCCAAGGATTGGGACATGGTCCCAGACTCGATCAAAGAGACGTACGAAAAGCTCGGGATTCCAGAGGCGGAACGTAAGTTTCTTGCAGGTGTAACGGCTCAGTACGAGTCTGAGGTCGTCTATCACCGCAATCGCGAGGATCTCGAAGAGCTCGGAGTTCTGTTCTGCGACATGGACACCGCTGTTCGTGAGTATCCAGAGCTTGTTCAGGAATACTTCGGAACGATCATCCCTCCGAACGACAACAAGTTTGCGGCACTCAACTCGGCTGTCTGGTCTGGGGGATCGTTCATCTACGTCCCGCCAGGTGTCCACATTGACGCTCCGCTTCAGGCCTACTTCCGCATTAACGCTGAGAGCATGGGCCAATTTGAGCGGACCCTGATCATCGTGGATGAAGGGGCTTACTGCCATTATGTCGAAGGGTGTTCAGCGCCGACCTATACCAACGATTCTCTCCACGCCGCCGTGGTCGAGGTCGTCGTCAAAGAGGGCGGCAGGTGTCGGTACACCACGATCCAGAACTGGTCGAACAACGTGCTGAACCTCGTGACCAAGCGGGCAACCGCCTACAAGAACGCGACGATGGAATGGGTTGATGGCAACCTTGGCTCTGGGCTCACGATGAAGTATCCAGCCGTCTGGTTGATGGAAGAGGGTGCCCATGGCGAGGTGCTCTCGATTGCATTCGCAAACAAGGGCCAGATCCTCGACGCTGGAGCCAAGATGGTTCACGCTGCTCCGAACACGACCTCGCTCATTACTTCGAAGTCGATCAGCAAGGGAGGCGGACGCGCTGCGTACCGTGGCTTGGTGAGGGTCGAAGAGGGCGCTGAGAACTCCAAGGCGTTCGTCCGGTGCGATGCGCTGCTCCTCGATGAAGACTCGCGATCTGACACGTATCCGTATATGGAGGTCGAAGAGTCCGACATTGAGATTGGTCATGAGGCAACGGTGTCGAAGGTCGGGGAAGACCAGCTGTTCTACCTCATGAGTCGTGGACTCACCGAGGCGCAAGCAACTGCGATGGTGGTTGCAGGATTCATCGAGCCGATCGTCAGAGAGCTCCCAATGGAATACGCCGTTGAGCTCAACCGCCTCATCGAACTGCAAATGGAAGGTTCGATCGGGTAGCACTCGCAGAAATTGCGAGGTGGGACCCCAAGGCTACGCAGGCGTACGTCCGTCGCAACGGTCGCAATCGCGCTGCCGCCAGCCCGTGAGTAGCCTGAACCTATGCGAATTCGAGTCGCCGAGTGCACTGTTCGGTACGAGGGGCGCCTGAACGCGTTCCTTCCAACGGCAGTCCGACTCGTTATGGTCAAAGCAGATGGGTGCGTCGCAGTCCATGCTGACGGTGGGGCATACAAGCCCCTCAACTGGATGAATGCACCGAACACTTTCACCGAAGAGGGCACGGCTTGGGTTGTCATGAATCCCAAAGGTGAACGCCTTACGATTGAGTTCGGCGAAGTACATTTCGAAACATCGATGGAGCTTGGCGAAGATCCTGGACTGCAAAAGGACGGGGTTGAGCTTGAGCTTCAGCGCCTCCTCGCTGAACAGCCCGAGGTTCTTGGTGAGGGCATGACGCTCATCCGCCGCGAATACCCGACGCCAATTGGACCGGTAGATCTGCTGTGTAGAGATGGTTCAGGGCACACGGTGGCTGTCGAGATAAAGCGCAGGGGGGAGATCGACGGTGTTGAACAGCTCACCAGGTATCTCGAGTTTCTCAATAGAGAAGGACGTTTAGCCCCGGTGCGTGGAATCTTCGCTGCCCAAATCATCAAACCCCAAGCGAAGGTTCTCGCCGTCGACAGATCTATTGCCTGCGTCGAGGTTGACTACGACGATCTCCGGGGAGCGGACAACGACGCGATGCGGCTGTTTTAAGACACCATTCAATGGCGGGTAATGGTGAGAACGGGAACGGCTGCTAGTTCCTCGAGCAGCGCGGTGCGGGCAGCTCTCCATGGAACATGGAGCGAGCACTGAGCCTCTCCACCGCACGGCCCGCCTTGGAGAATGCAGGTCGCCGTGTCGGTCTCACCCTCGACAGCCTCGATGCAATCCAGAGTGCTAATCGTCTCAGGGTCAACGACCAACCGGTACCCACCCGTTGGCCCACGCTTTGAGTGAACCCACCCTTTCTTGACCAGCGGGGACATGATCTGGGGCAGATACATCTGAGTCGTGTCGATGGCGGCAGCAAGGTCGCTTGATTGCATAGTGGTCTGAGTCGTATGCAAAGCCTGAAGCGCCTCGACTGCGAGCCCCGTCTTCTTCTGAATAGCGAATTTCATAGTCAGGAAGTATAGAACAGATTCACAGCGAGAGCGACGCTACATGAGGGACTGGAGATCAAAATTCGAAGATGGATGCCGCAGTTTTCCGAGAGCCCTGTGCTCGAGTTGACGGACGCGCTCTCTCGTGACTCCGAGGATCGCCCCGACATCAGCGAGTGTTCTCGAAGGCTCTGCATCGAGGCCATACCGCAGAACGATCACGGTTCGCTCCCGCTTGTCAAGGGTTTCGATTGCCTTGGCGAGTTCGCTGCGTCGGAGATTGTCGCTGACAGGAGAGAATGGATCCGGTGCGTTTTCGTCCTTCACGAAGTCAGCGAGTTCAGCGTCGGAATCGCCCCCAACCGTTCGGTCCAACGAGACGGTGTCACTCGGCGCGTTCAGAGCCAGCAGAATCTTGTCCTCGTCGAGTCCGCTGACCTCTGCGATCTCAACGATTGTCGGAATCCTTCTCAGTGTTTCCTGAAGAGAAAGTTCCGCTTCTTGAACCGTTCGCACGATGTCGACCATGTGGACGGGAAGCCTAATGGTTCGCCCCTGATTGCCAAGTCCTCGGGAGATGGCCTGTCGGATCCACCATGTCGCATACGTTGAGAACTTGAAACCCTTCCTCCAGTCGAATTTCTCTACAGCGCGCATGAGTCCGAGGTTGCCCTCCTGAATCAGATCTAGCAGATCAAGGCCGCGACCGGTGTACCGCTTTGCAATCGAAACGACGAGCCGAAGATTCGCCCGGATGAATTGCTGCTTCGCGTGCTCGGCCAGTCTGATCTGGCGGACAAGCACCGCACGCTCGGCGGCCGCGATGTGTCTCGACTCCGAAAGTTGGGCTTCTGCCGTTTGGCCCCGTTCGATAATCCTCGCGAGGCGGACCTCATCGGCGCCTGTCAGGAGGTCATGGTGTGAAACCGCGTCGAGATAGATGCCGATCGCATCGGCGGCGCCAGAAGCTTTCGCTGTTACTGCCATCGTTTCCGCCTTGCGATCGCGAAATTCGGTGGGGCCGAGGACCGAAAGCTATCACCAGCCAATGAGTGTGGCAAGAGAGTTGTACGCTTAAGTACACAGTTTCTGGACCCCGATACGGGCTGGTTCTCGAATGAAGCGAACCCTGCTTCTGTTCTTTGCTGCGTCTGCGGTGGTCCTTGGCGCGTGCGCTGGCATGAGCGGCGTCGGACCAAGTGGCGCAGTGATTCTCCCAGAGCGGGGGGATCCGTCGGTCGAGATCGTCGTCCTAGCAGCTGACGATCTCGGCGTCATCGAGTCGAGGGTCATGGCCAACGGAATGCTTGCGGTGCCAGTAGATGGCAGGCGATTTGTGGCCTGGAACGACGAACCGATCCAGGTGTCGGTGTCGGCAGAGGGGTTCAAACCTTTTGACTACACGATTGCGGACTACCCAGACGGTGGAGCCGTGCAATTCAGGCTTGATCCTGTAGTCCTACAAGGGAGGATTACGACTCAGGACGGGCGTCCACTCCCAGGAGCACTTGTTGAACTTGGGGATGTCTCGGACAGAACCGACAATGAGGGTCGATACGCGCTTGATCGTGCAACGCCAGGAACCATGATGTTGTCGCGCCCTGCTTGGCAGACCAAGCAGATCGAGTGGGACGGAGGTTTCGATGCGTTGGACATTGCAATGGAGCAGCTTGAGATCAACGCAATGCGAGTCTCTGCTCGCGATGTCTCAGATGTCTCGACATGGGAGCGGATTCTCGATCTCGCGGACTCGACAGCCATAAACGCTCTCGTGGTTGATCTCAAGGCTGAGGACGGCACGGTTGTATACCGCTCGGAACTGCCGGTGGCAGCAGCGATTGGCGCCGTGAACAGCTTCTTCGACGCAGAGGACGTCATTGCAGATGCACAAGCCAGAGATCTATATCTGATCGGGAGGATCGGTGTCTTTCAGGACTCGTTCTATGCCGTTGCAGAGCCAGATCACGCAGTGCGTACCTCCAGCGGCGAGCTGTGGCGGTCAGGGAACGGCTATGCGTGGCTTGATCCTTCGGATCCGGCTGCGTACGAGTATTCAATCGCTCTAGCAGAAGAGGTGTGCTCGCTGGGGTTCGACGAGATCCAGTTTGACTATGTCTCGTGGCCGATCGGCAACCTCGACGATGCAGTGTTTGATGGCGAGTACAACGAGGAGATCAGGGTCGCTGGCGTCACGGCTTTCCTGAACCGCGCATACTCGGTATTGCATCCTCGCTGTGCTGTCTCGGCTACTCTTTTCGGCATCGTGCTCGAATCCCCTCCGGCCAAAGATTCAGATGCTGGCGTTGGCCAGCTCCCATCTGCAATGTCACGGGCGGTGGACGTTCTTTCTCCGACGCTCTACACGACGAACTACCGCGATGGTTGGAAAGGGATGGACGATCCCGACGATTACGCGGTGGAAGTCGTAATCACTGCGCTAGCTGGCGGAACCCCAAAGCTCGATGGATTCGCATACTTCAGGCCGTGGCTGCAGACGTGGGCCATCAGCGAAGCCGACCAGCGTGCCGTACAGTCCGCCGTCACTGACGAAGGCATGGGGTGGTTGCTTTGGAGCAACGACGCGAGCTACACAACGGCGATACTCCCACCGCGCTAGGTGCCCTTGAGGCCGCTCTTATCGAGTGTCGGCTCTGTCCTCGCCTCGTCGCGTGGCGCGAGGAAGTTGCTGAGACCAAGCGTGCGGCGTTCGCTTCTGAGGACTACTGGGGCAAACCGGTGCCAGGGTTCGGCGATCCAATGGCTCGAGTCGTCATCATTGGGCTTGCCCCTGCCGCCCACGGAGCGAACCGGACGGGCAGAATGTTCACTGGAGATCGATCAGGAGACTGGCTGTATCGGTCGCTTCACAGCGTTGGGCTCGCTTCTCAGCCGCTGTCGACTGCGATCGGGGACGGCATGCAGTTGACCGATGCCTGGATCACTGCACCGGTGAGGTGCGCCCCGCCGCAGAACAAGCCGACTCCAGCGGAACGCGGCAACTGTTCTCATTGGATGGATGCAGAGCTCGAGCTCCTCACAGAGGCCAAGGTGTTCGTCGTTCTTGGCCAGATCGGGTATCACGCACTCTGGGCCCACTTTGCAAGGAAGGACAGACCGCTGCCACGACCACGTCCGAGGTTTGCCCACGGGGTTGAGCTTGAACTCGACGGAGTCTCACTCCTCATGAGCTATCACGTGTCGCAGCAGAACACCTTTACCGGAAGACTGACGGCTCCGATGCTTGATGCGGTCCTCGGTCGTGCCGTGCAGATTGCAGCCAGCTCGACCGATTATTGATTCCACCTACGGCTCAGTCGGCGCTCAATGACTGTCGCAACAAATACACACATGGCCGTGTTGGAAACCGCAGGATTGCAACGTTGGCACCGGTATCCTACCGATGTCTCCCCAAGGATTTGAATTGACCGCACCCGCAATTTCCGGAACCAATGATGCCGCGTGGATGGCCTCGCGACGCACCGAGGCGACATCTCGGCTCGCCGAACTCTCAATGCCGTCCGAACGTGAAGAGATCTGGCGATATCTCGACCTCGATTTTGAGCCAAGCTTTGATTCCGCCCCGTCGGGAGCCGGTAGCGCGGCTGGCGCCGATGAGATGCTCGAATCGTGGGAAGGCACCGTTGTCACGGTCGTCGACGGGTTCATAGCGACTGAAGGCGTCGACTCGGTCTCGATCGCACCCTCTCCGACAGATACCGTGGCTGGGACGGATTTGTTCTCGACTGCATACGATGCGCTCGCACCAGGCGCCGCTTTCATCTCTGGCGAAATGCTCTCCGACCCGGTCTTTGTCGATGTGCAGGGCACCAATGGAGCGACGACCTTCCCTGGCGTCCATGTCGACGTTCCCGCAGGCACGGAGGCCTCGGTTGTTGTCCGATATCGATCGACGTCGGATGCTGAGTCCGTTGTCGTGCCACGCCTGACCGCTGAGGTTGGTGACAATGCACGGCTTGCGCTGACCGTGATTCAGGATTGGAACTACGCCACTCGCGCGATGGGAAGAGCCGTGATCAACCTCGGCCGCGACTCAGGATTGACGCTTTCAGAGGTTGGTCTCGGAGCGAAGATTGGTCGCCTACACCTCGACGTGAACTTCATTGGGCGCGGCTCGTGGGCCAAGATTTACGGCGCCTACTTTGGCGAGGACGATCAGACGCTCGACTACCGATACTTCATGAATCACATCGGAACGAATACCCGCTCAGATATGTTTCTCAAAGGCGCTGTTGAAGATGACGCGCTGTCAGTGTTCACCGGAATGATCAGAATCGAGACGTCAGGTCAGAAGACTGAGTCGTTTCAGACGAATCGAAACCTGATCCTGTCACGCGGTGCTGCTGCTCAGTCGGTACCCAACCTCGAAATTCTTGCAAACGATGTCAAGTGCGGACACGGATCGAGTGTTGGTCCACTCGATCAGGATCAGCGCTACTACCTCATGAGCCGAGGCTTGACGCCAGAGAGTGCCGACCGTCTTCAGGTCCGAGGGTTCTTCGAAGAAGTAATCAGCCACATACCTCACAAAGGGCTCGCGCCGTGGATGAGGGAACGCATCAACACGAAGTACATCACTGCTCAGGAAGAAGGTCGCGTATGACGCAGCACTCAATTGGTCTGTTCAATGACCTTCCACTCGAATCTGGGACCAAGGTCGAAATCCGAGACGAAACGATTGCAGTGTTTCGTATCGATGATGCGGTGTATGCCATCAACGACCTTTGCAGTCATGCCGAAGCATCATTATCCGAAGGCGAGGTCTTCGGTGTCAACGTTGAGTGCCCTCGACACGGTGCCGAGTTCGACGTCACAACGGGAGCGGTTCGCTCTCTCCCCGCGACACGATCCGTCGCGACCTACCAAACTGAGATCCGCGACGGCGAAGTCTTTATCACGATTGAGTCTGGGGGCACCGATGAATAATGCTCTCGAGGTGCGGAATCTCACCGCCTCAATTGGAGATCTTCAGATTCTCCGGGGAGTCGATATCGACGTACCGTTTGGCGAAGTTCACGCCGTGATGGGCCCGAACGGTTCAGGTAAGTCGACTCTTTGTCATGCCCTCATGGGCAAGTCTGAATACACCGTGGCGGGTCAGGCATCAGTCGACGGCGTCTCAATCATGCAAATGACGGTTGATGAACGTGCCAGGTCAGGCCTTTTCGAAGCCTTCCAGTATCCGACCGAAGTACCAGGCGTGACGCTTGACGACCTCACAGCTGCAATGGCCGAATCGAATCCCGATGATGGCGCCTATGCCGAGCGTGAGGGGGAGACCACCCGCTTGCTTTCCATGCAACCATTCCGGTCGCGTTTCGTGAACGTCGGACTCTCCGGTGGAGAGAAGAAGCGGTCGGAGATGTATCTCCTCGGTGTAGCCAATCCGAAGATGGCGATTCTCGACGAAATTGACTCTGGGCTTGATATAGACGCTGTCCGAGAAGTTGCAGAGATGGTTGAGGCGATGAGCGACGACAAGATAGGCATTCTGATCATCACGCACTACAGCCGCATCCTGAAGTACATGTCCGTCGACAAGGTCCATGTCATGGTCGGCGGCCGAATCGTGCAATCCGGCGGACCCGAAATTGCAGACAACCTCGAAGCAGGCGGCTACACCGAGCTTCAGGCCGCTAACGCATGACCATCGGCCCTGGCCAGGTTCTGTTTCGATCGTTTTCGTCCAATGCGGGTCCGTGTTGCGACTTGGTATTGCTCACCCGCATCTCGGGATGAAGATCTCACCAGTGCGAATCGTTCCCGTATTGTTTGTAGCGCTGGCAGTCACCGGTTGCGGTAACACTCCGAGTGCCGCAAGGCTCGCTGCCGCACCAATCTGATCGCTCGACACGAGCATCTCTTCTACAGTCGGATGCGCGCCAAGGTCCTCGATGATGACGAGGCTGTGTCCCCTGTTAGCCGCAAGAAGTCGGGGCCACGGTCTTTCGTTTGATGGGGTAGTTTCAAGGTCCTCAAGGAATCTCAGTGCTGCCCATTCATTGAGAAGTCTGTGCGATGTACCCGAGATTCCCGAGTCGGTGAATTCAGTCGACATCACCTGTTTGAGAATCACAGAATCGAGTCCGCTGGTTACGCCCGCAATTTGGCATCTCAGCACCATGTGGGGACTGGCGAGGGGAGTCGAACTGACAAGGTTCACTGGTCGATTGAAAGCGCGAGTCAGCTCAACCTCGGCGATGCGCATCAATAGATCGGGTGAGTCCAACATCTCGCTACTCAAGCACAGTCCCGTCCGTGTGAGTTCGCGCTTGAGGCAAGCGTGAGTCCAGGCGACTCGTTCTGTATGGTTGCGGCATGACGACCGAACGACCGCACAATGTACCAGTGATGATCGCAGCCACTATCGACTGCAACAATCTTGAGGGAATGACGCAGTTCTGGAGCGAGGTGCTCGATGTGCCATCCGAAATCCACGAGCCGTTCGGGTTCCTCGGTCACTCAGACGATCGCAAGGTAACTATCTGGCTCCAACGTGTGGTTGAGCCTCGC
>JAQCAA010000052.1 GCA_027728645.1 Actinomycetota bacterium
AGTGTCGGTTCTTGATGCAAACGCACGAGCGGGTACGATGCAGCAAACATCGGGTTGGTCAGGCGGTACGGAAGCAGCCAACCCGACCGTGGGGACGGACCCACAAGCTGGATGCACCAACACAGACGGGGCTACCATCCCGCCAGCAACGAAGAGAAGCGCGCCTGGAGGCCTAGTGAAGAAATCCTGGATACCAGTCTTTCTCCTCTGGCTGCTATTCACCGTTCTCGGCGTGATTCTCGTCGCCAACACCTCGGTGATGCCCGCAAAGTTCTCCCATGAAGCCGAGGTCATCGACGAGGCCTACGAGCTTCTTGAGGTTCTTGCCGTGCCAGTGATGGCACTGGTCTTTGCGATCATGGTTTGGGGGGCCATTGCATGGCGGTCATCTGGCGCCGAACGGGAAGATGGACCACCTCAACGCAACAGCAAAGCGGTCATGATTACGTGGCTCATCATCACGGTGTCCCTCGCAATCGGAGTCGTCATCAATCCTGGCTTTGTCGGTCTGGCTGCCGTTCGCGGTGAACCCGTTTCTGACTACGTCGTCGAAATCGAAGCGGCTCAGTTCTTCTGGAAGATCACATACCCAAACGGGGCTACCGCCTTTGACGAACTGGTTGTTCCTGTCGACAAGAGGGTGCGCTATGCCGTCAACAGCACCGATGTCCTTCATTCATTTTGGATCCCTGCATTCAGGACCAAAATCGACGCAGTTCCGGGATTGACGACTCAGGTGTACATAACGGCCACACATACCGGCACCATCGAGGACGACATCAATCTCCGGATCCAATGCGCCGAACTCTGTGGCGCTGGCCATGCTCAAATGGCGATGCCCGTCCGAGTGGTGGACGATGCTGAGTGGAACGAATACATCAAGGCGATTGCGACGGATGGATAGACGATGAAGTACGTTGCACGCGGAGCAGTTCTCGCCTTCTTCGGCTACGTCATAGGCATTTGGCTCACGGTCGCGATCCGTGGTGGGAGCCCGACCGACGAAGTAGCCGTCGTATTCGGCTTCATCCTCGCTCTCCTTGGGTGGCTTGGCGGGATTGGCGGGTTCGAGGCCTTCGGACGTCAGTGGATCGGGAAGACCCCCGTCGTTTCGACGAGCCCTGGCTGGCGTCGGTACTTCGAATTCTCCATCGACCACAAGGTTATTGGAGTCCAATACGGCGTGACTCTGATCAGCGTCTTCCTTATCGGAGGGCTGGGGGCGATGCTCTTGCGCATCGAACTCGCGTCTGTCGGCCAAGGAATTCTCGACCTCGACGACTTCAACAAGGTTCTGTCGATGCACGGGATCCTGATGGTGGCCGTCGCGGTCGCAGGCATTCTCGGAGCGTTCGGGAACTACATCATCCCGATCCAGATCGGGGCAGCCGACATGGCCTTTCCTCGGCTCAACGCCCTCGCGTACTGGCTCATCCCTCCTGTCGCAGTAGCGCTCCTCGGTGCCCCCTTTCTTGGCGCATTCAACGCAGGGTGGACCGCCTACGCACCGCTTTCCGTCACCAACGACTCTGGCCAGATCCTCTTCAACCTTGCCATCATCACGTTTGGTCTCTCGTCAATCCTTGGTGGCATCAATGTCATCGTGACCGTGATCACCATGCGTGCGCCTGGCATGACGTGGGGAAGATTGCCCATCTTCACATGGGCCGGATTCTCTGCCTCACTCCTGAGCTTTTGTGTGACGCAGTTCTTCGCCGGTGCACTTGTGCTTGTGACGATGGACCGAGTCGCAGGGACGAGCTTCTTTTCTCCCGACGTCGGACGAGGCTTGCTGTACGAACACATATTCTGGTTCTACTCGCACCCGGCTGTCTACATCATGGTTCTGCCTGGTTTTGGAGTGATTCTCGAACTTGTGCCGACTTTCGCGCGCAAACCTTTGTTCGCATACAAGGCGGCCGTTGTGTCGCTGCTTTCGATCGTCGGGCTGTCCGTGGTCGTGTGGGCGCACCACATGTTCACGTCCGGCATGGCCGATTTCCTCCACGGACCGTTCATGATCCTGACGGAGGCAATCTCGATTCCGACGGGCATCATCTTCCTTGCAATGATCGGAACGCTCTGGCAGGGACGACTGTGGTTCCGCACGCCGCTAATCCTCGCCTTCGGATGGTTGTTCAACTTCCTAATCGGAGGTATCACCGGCATCTTCCTCGCCGATGTTGCGACGGACATCCACCTGCACGACACCTATTACGTGGTCGCCCACTTCCACTACACGATTGTCGGTGGTTCGATCTTTGCCCTGCTCGCTGCCGTGTTCTACTGGTTCCCGAAAATCACAGGGCGGATGTACAACGAGCGGCTCGGAAAGACCTTCGCCATCTGGGTGACCGTAGCCTTTAATTTCACCTTCATCCCGCTCTTTTGGGTCGGTATCAACGGCATGAATCGCAGAGTTGGCGACTACCCAGAGGCGTTCGAAGGGCCGAACCGGTTCGCCTCGATCTCAGCGCTCATCCTTGGTGCGAGCTTCCTGTTGTTCATCGGGAATCTCGTGTATTCCGCCGTACGTGGACCAAAGGCTGGCCCGAACCCTTGGAACTCTCGCACGATCGAATGGCACGTCTCTTCGCCACCTCCTCAACACAATTTCACTTCGCAGCCACGGGTCGTGGGTCACCCTTATGACTACGGCGTAGAGGGATCCCTCCACGTCGTGTTCGACGGCAACGGCAACGGCAGTGGTCACAGCGAGTCAGAAGGGGACAGCGCGTGAGTACTGATCTCGTAGCCATTGACAAGGAGAATCTTTCCAAGGCGACGAAGCGCGGGTTGGTAGCTGCAGTGCTTCTCGCCGTGTTGACCGTCGTTGAGTACGTGATAGCTGTCGAGGTTGCGCAGCCGCTTCTTCCGTTGCTTCCCTTCGTAGCGCTCAAAGGCTGGATCATTCTCGATTCCTTCATGCATATTCGTGCGGTGTTTCACGCAGGGGACGGTCACTGATGACCATGGACACAGACCAGGACACTGCGGTGATAGGCGCAAACGACGACGACCACGGCGAGTACCACCCGGACACGGCCTTCCAGCCACGAGCGAACAAGATCGGCCTCTGGCTGTTCATCTTCTCTGAATGTTTCTTGTTCGCTGCATTCCTTTCCGCCAGGTACTTCACAACGGGAACTGAGATTCCTGAGGAAGTCAACCAGGGCCTCGCACTGCTGCTGACTGTTGTGCTGCTTGTGTCATCGATCAGTGCATATCTTGCTGAAACCTCGATACGGTACAACCACCGCAGGAATTTCAAGATCTTCACCATCGCGACGATCGTTTTCGGCCTCATTTTCCTCGTCGGAGTCGTTATTGAGCTTTCAGCAGCGACTCTTCACTATCCGCCAGGAACCCCCTACGGGACCTCGTACTTCATGCTTATCGGTTTGCATGGTTTCCACGTGCTTACCGGCGTGATTGGGCTTACGATCGTGCTGTTCCTCGGGAACAAGGGCCACTACGGAGCAAGCGACTACTGGCCTGTCGAGGGAGTCGTCAAGTACTGGCACTTTGTTGACCTTGCGTGGGTAGTCATCTATCCGACGCTGTATCTTTTCTAGATGACAGCTGCCGCTAAGCGGAAAACAACAATCTCGCCGCGCCGAAGGATCATCGAGGCGGTTGCACTCATCGTGGGAGCGACTGTTGTGGTGGGTGGCCTTTCGTCGATTGCGCTCCTCATCTACACCGAGGGTTCGAGGGAGCCGACGACACGAACAATCGTGATTCCTGAGGGGTCATATGCCCTCATAGAGCAAGGCGAGAACCCTCTTGAAATTCCATCCACATGGAGCTTTCTCGCGGACGACACTCTCGTCCTCGACAACAAAGATGACGTTGCCCACACCCTCGGGTCCTGGTTTGTGCCCCCAAACACGGTGCGAAGGTTTGACCTCCAACCGGCCTACGGCGGCTTCTTTGTGTGTTCACTCCACCCGACGGGTGCTATCACGCTCGACATACAACCTCGTGACTACGACTTCAAACTGATCGCGTTCCCGACGTTTGGGTTTGGGCTATCCGTTGGGATCATTCTGTTCATCGGCCTGACCGTGTCCAGGGCACTCGACGGTGGGGGAGACCCATACCGCAGAGACGAGTTCGAGGATGCGAATCCACTCGATGCGTCTGCCGAGGAGCAGGAGTCTTCACAGTCCTTGGGAATCTGATCTGCTCTTCGGTTGTTCCAGTCGTGAGCTCATAAAGGACCCAACCATGCAGATGCCACCACTTTCCCCTGGCTGGGAACCCACGAGACTGACCCTTCAGCGGTATGCGAATGCCGTCGCGGCCCTTCCGAGAGCCGGTGCGCTCCACGATGACCGCTGGAGTCACGTCTCTTTGCACCCGACGGACCTGTCCGACGGAGGCAGAGGCTTAGCGAGTGCACCCACACCACTTTCCGACGGAAGTTTGCTCGTTTCAACGCTCGACATTGGCAACCATCAGATTCACATCGAGGCAGGCTCTGACCTCGTGAGCGTCGATGTGTCCGCTGGCCCATCACCTAAGAGCGTCGGAGAGGCAGTCGCGGCGCTGGCCGCCGCACATGGCTCGAACATTGAGGTGGACGTATCTCGCTACGACGACGCTAGCGAGCAGATCTATGACCACTCGCATGCAACGGCATGGCACCGGAACACAATGTGGGTTGTTGACACATTTGCCATGCTGACAAAGGGTGTCGACGGCGAGGTAGCAGGACCCCACCTGTGGCCTCACGGCTTTGACATCGCCACCGAATGGTTCAGCACCAAGACAGTCGGCGAGGGCGAAAGCGAAGCCAGCCCCCAGATAGCGGTCGGGTTCTATCCCAGTGAAGAAGATGCATACTTTTATGCCAACCCTTGGCCGTTCGACTCGGCTTGGGCAGATGCGCCGATGCCGGACGGAGTTCATTGGCATGTCGACGGTTGGCAGGGCGCAGTGCTACCGGCAGCGAATCTCGGTGGCGCCGACGATCGGCAGCAGGTGCTGGACTTCGCCCGCGGCGTTCACAGTTTGGCGCGCGACGCATTGAGCTAAGCGCTGTCGAGTCCTGACTAGTCGAATTCGTCTGCTCAGGAGTGCTGCACGGTTCCGAGCTCGATCCCTGCGGAACGCTTGACCTCCGATTCTCTGAGCCTGTCTTCGATGCGCCCCATCTGATCGGCAGATACATCGTCAAACCCATAGGCAGCCTTGACAAACTGTGCGAGGTCCGCCCGATAGTCGTGACCGCTTGAAAGAAATTCGCCAGGGACGACTGTTGCAGCATTCTTTGTGTCGATGAGCCCCTGGAAGAATGCAACGCCTGGGAGCCACCGTTGGTCAGGATTGGTTCCTCGTCCGCGGCTCGGTTCAGCTAGCCATTCAGGCAATCTGTAAAGGTCCTCAATGCCGAACTTCGTAACCGGATCATTCGCGTGGTTCAAGAACATGATGTCAGGAGCGGGTTGATCCTTGAGGTACTTCGCCACCTCTGAAGGGTGATCGAAAATGGGAGTGCCCCTTGCGGTGAGCCTTTCGAGGAGTGGCGAACCGGGAGGTGTCCCGACCCACAACGCCCGGTTCACAATGAGGTCGGAGCCGTCTGAAGCAGCGTCAACACCGGCTTGGCCCGTGATTGCGCCGAGGCTTTCGCCAAAGGCGACGAGGGCGGTTGGTGACCCCATTTCGTCTAGGACCGCTCGGATTCTGGTGAGAAGACTGGCGAGTAACCGGGAGGCCTTCGGGATCTTGTGTATGGACATCAACGAGGGAAGCGACCCGTACTGGATTGCAACTGTTGCACAGTCACCTCTTGCCATCAGCTCGGCTGCCTCGATGGTGATGTAGTTCACATACCCGGTGCCAGCGGGCGACGCTGCAATGATGGTTGAACGATCGAATGCACCGGTTCTTTTGAGCTCGGCGATGGCAAGGTCGACGAGATCATCCTCCGTTGATGCGGAATCGACTCCTACATAGACCCTGATTGCGTCTGCCCTTGCTGGTTCGCCCATGACTTCTTCGATGTCTTCGGACGTCACGACTTCCGAAACAAGTCTCCGGCCCTGAACACCGAGAGACTCGTACCGGACGAGGGAGTCCGAGCTGCCAGACACGAACGACGAGGATGGGGCTTGGCTGTATGCGACTTCTATTGCTCGATTGTGCGTGGCGATCTTTCCGAGGAGTCGCGAAACACCGACCCGAGCGGTGTAGGCCACCGCACCTGCCGTTACCGCCGATCCGATCGTTTGCACGAGGAGAGCTGCCAACGGCTTCGACCGCACCGCTCGTGATGGAATCCAGCCGCCGAGCCGGACCGCAGCGATCACTCCCGCTAGTGCGACATTGGATACGAGCCCAACCCCTGCACTCGTGGCGAAGTACCTCGCGTCTGGGATGTTCGCTTGTTTCGAAACAGCGGAGCTTGCGTCGCTGACGGTCGTCGCACCGAAGGCGGCAACCGCGCCCGTTCTTGCGATCCGCGATCCTGGCTGAGTTATCAGCCGTGAGAGGGCGACGCCTGAAACCACCTCGGCGCCAATTTCGGTCCAAGCACTCTGGCGTGGGTTAAGTGGGCCAGCCACCCCTTGGTCTCGCGAGAGCACGTGCGCTGTGCGCGATCCTGCGGTCACGAGTCCTGCGGTTCGAAGCAACGGCCCTGTGGCTTTGAGCGGAAGGAGGTCGAATACAAATGAGACAAAGACCCCTGCTGTGAAGCCGGTAAGGAACGATCCTCCTGCGACAAGTCCTTGATCGACCGCGCTTCGTGGCATGAGTGATGGCTCGTATGCCTTCGTGGCGAGCCGAGCACCCGCTATCGCCCCAGAGAGAACCGCCCTAGATCGCCGACCGGCCATGACTAGATGATTAGTTCCAAGGGGTCGCGGTGCGCGCGATATCCACCACGAAACGCGCGAGGGTGTCCATGATCGGCGGTGAAAATCGTCTAGATCTTGGAGGACCCGACGTGAACGCAGACCTGGACACCCTGGCAACAGCACTCTACGTCACAATCGACGATGACCTGACCAATCATCCCGAATGGGCGCCGCAGCGGCCCACTGTTGGGATCGTACCGAAACTATCTGATGCTGAACTGGTGACCCTTGGGGTGCTCCAAGCCCTGTTGGGGTTCACATCCGAGGCCCGGTTCATCCGTTACGCCCACACCCACCTCAAGTCCCTGTTCCCGTATCTACCTGAGCGCCCCGGGTACAACAAGAGGCTCAGGGCCGCGGCGACGATGATGCGTCACATCACGGCGACCCTTGCACGACGCTGTGTGTCATACACCGATGACATCTGGGTGGTGGACTCGACACCCGTTGAGTGTGGCCGGTCTCGTCAAACCGCCAAACGTTCTGATCTTGTCGGGTGGGCGACCTATGGCTACTCGGCATCGCACTCCCGATACTTTTGGGGACTGCGCCTCCATCTGATCGCGACACCCTCGGGGCTCCCTGTAGCGTTCGCGCTTGCGTCGGCCAAAGACGACGAACGAGATATTGCCTTGGAGATGATCAGTATCGACCCCGCCCTCCACCGGCCACAACAGACACTCATTGCTGACAAGGGCTACCGATCCAACGAATTTGAACAGCGTCTCGCTGATGCTGGAATCACGCTCATCCGGCCAGCCATGAAACGAGAACAACCCCGACCCCTCCAACGGTTCTTACGCCCATTCCGACAGATCATTGAATCCGTCAACCAAACCCTCAAGGCAGGACTCGACCTCGAACGCCACGGCGGCCGGAAACCCCACGGCGTCACAGCCCGAATCCTCCAACGGCTGCTCGCCCTCACAGCAGCCATCTGGTACAACGAAACCACCAACCAACCCGGACCAGCCCGCAGCCTCATCGCCTACGATCACTGACCCCTTGGAACTAATCATCTAGTCGATCACAGCAGATGCAACTGCAGAGACAACCGCGAGAACGAGTCCTCCAAGGAGTGTGGACTGCCAGTTATCCGAAGTCACTCCGAGGTCCATTCGGTCGGCGACGTATATGACGCCTCCCATCAGCACGACATTGATGACAAGCGTGAAGAGTCCGATGGTTGCGAATCGGATTGGCATCGCCAATGCCTTGGCGACGGGCTTGATAAAGGCGTTCACCAGGCCAATGATTACTGCAATGACGCCAAGTGTGAGCCACTCGCCGTTCCAATGGAGTCCAGATACGAATGTGAACGTGAGCCATGCGGCTAAAGCGTTGGCTCCGATGCGGATGAGTGTTTTCATTGGGTCACCCTAGCGCTCGTTATTGAGTTTCTAGACAGCAGTTCAGGCGGTTACACTGGGGTGAGGAGATATTCACCATGCCACGACCGAACAAACCAATTGAGCGCGGATCACTTGCCGATCCGATAAGCGCTTCACGGCCCAGTTCCTGGCGTAAACATGCCGGTCCCGAATTTGCCTCCCAATACGAGCCAGATGGTGTGATTCTCGTCGACCCCATGACTCACGAATCTGTTTCTGTTGTGGATGTGACTGATGCCGAGTCCCTGAAGGTGTCAATTGCACCTGGGCCCATCGGAGCCGGCCTTGAGCCGTTGGCGCCCCCCGTCACCCTCGAATGGAAATCCGAGCGTTCGATCGACGGCAGGACTTATCACAGAGTCGACGAAATGGTTCCCGTTACCAGCTGATCCGCTGGTCAGGCGTTCGGATCTCCGCAGACTTCATCGAGTTGGTCGAGTCCAAGCTCTTCGACCGCGCGGGCAGGGTCTTTGATGACAAGGTTCACGTGTTCGTGCACAAGTTCAATATTCGGCACGCGACCCAGTCCGCCGTCGTCTCGGAACTTGAGGTGGTACTCGGGCGGTATGAAGCGAATCGAGACAAGGTTCTCGAGATCGATGACAGGCTTGAGCTCTATCAGGAGGGGGAGGACTTCGATGGGGATATCCGTTTGCATGTTGTCTTTGATCACGCTTGCAAGACTTCCGAAGTTTGATATGAGTGAAATTGGGTCTGCTTGGTCGACCATGGCTTCAATCACACACCGCTGGCGACTCATGCGGAAGTAATCCGAGTCTTGATTCCGACTTCGTGAGTAGGCAAGGGCAAGGCTTCCATCAAATTTCTGGAGGCCGACCCTGATATCGATTACCTGGGTTGTCACACCGTCCTCGTTGGGATACTCGGCGTCATACAGGGGACTTGGTACGTACACCTCGACGCCACCCAGTGCGTCGACGACCTCAACAAATCCGTCAAGGTTCACCATTGCGTAGTAGTGAATAGGGATGCCGAGGAACTCGGAAATGACTCCCTTGACAGCATTCTCGGAAGGGGTTCCTTGGCCGGGGAACGCTTCAGGATTGTTCTCGCCTGCGACCCACAACTCGTTGATCAATTCCGGGTAACAGTTGCAGTCCCAGATACCCATTCCCTCGGGGAGCGGAGACTGGGTCCAGTTGCGGGGCACCGAGAACATCGCGGTGTCTCCTGTGACCGGGTCGATTGAAACGGTGATCATCGTGTCTGTTCTGATTCCGGTGCGGCCTTCCCCAAAGTCGCCACCGATCAGAAGGATGTTCAGCCTCTCCCGCTGATCCCACGGAGCGACTGCGACAACGAGTGGTTCGGTCGTCGAGGTGGTTGGCGATGTCCCACCGGTTTCTGTGGTAGCAGGGGGTGAGGTAACCGCAGTTGCCGTTGTGGTGGGGGAGTTACTGCCAAAGACAGTTGTGATGAGATCGTATTGAACGACGTCGAAGTAGCCGAACACCACATGAGGGATCGCGAGAATCACCACGACGGCTGCTCCAGCCGCGAGCATCGCTCCAGCGGGCGCAGAAACCGCCCGGGGTTGTTGCCGCTTCGCGAGACGATACGCATCGTCAGTCGCCCAGATTCGATAGCCCAGCAGCACGATGTTGCCGACCATCATCGCCGCAAGCTGCGATGGCTGAAGCCACAGTTTTGCCGTATTGAGAGTGTCTCCGAAGTAGAAGTAGAGGCCGGCAAGGATGGCGATGTCGACCCCAACAAGCGCTGCTCCGCGTCGAAAGTTTCCCGCAATGAACTGTCCCACGCCAGGCACCACGGCCGATGCGACGGCCGCGAGTAATGGCTTTGGAGATGAGGAGGGTGCTGACGCAGATGTCATTGGGGACATGGAACGTCTGCGTATTCGATATTGAAGGCATCGTCGAGGTGTGGGTAATCCATTCGGAACAATCCAATACACATGAGTGCGGTAGGCTCATCGACGGCTAGGACCGGACGCCGTGGATAACGCTAAAACAACCTCTCAGAACGACAAAGATGGACCGTCAAGGAGAGCCAGATACGCCTACATGCGGCGTGATGGCACCCTCGACATTGTCGTCGGCAGCCTCATCGCGGGCGTCGGCAGTTATGCCTACCAATTCATCGCAGGGAGAAGCCTTGGGGAGCAGGAGTTTGCTCCAATAGGTGTGCTCCTGACGGCGCACTTCCTCGCATTCCTGATTGTTCTCGTTCCAATGGAGCAGTTTATTATTCGGCGGTTGACTCTTGGAGCCAGAGGGTGGGTGCTCCCCGTGCGGGCGCTTGGATTGGTTGGTGTCACCGCGGTCGCGGCAGCGATCACCGTGGGCGTGTCGGGCGATAAGTACTTCCGTTTCACTGACCGTGGGACTCTGGCAATGTTTGCTGTTGCAACAGTGGCGACTCACTTTCTCTTCGCATCAGGGCGCGGGTACCTAGCAGGCTTCAGGCGATTCCAGGCCTACGGTCGCGCCTCTGCAGCGGCGTCAATATTTCGAGTCATACTGGCAATCGTCATTGCCCTGACCGTTGATTCGATCACGGGATACGCGTGGGCGCACATTCTCGGTCCACTCGTGATCCTTACATGGAGGCCTTGGAAAGGTCGAAATACTCAGGTTCCTGAAGGTCCAGGAGACGTCGCTAGCGATCAGTGGCTGCTCTCAGGCCTCGTGCTCTCAGCTGCTGCGTCTCAAGCTCTTCTCCTGGCCAGCCCTCTTGTGGCGTCTCGGCTCGGTGCGACAGATGCCGAGTACTCCGTCATCTATGCAACGCTCCTCGTCGCACGGGCCCCGTTGACCATCGGGTACAACCTGATCGCGAGGATCCTTCCTTCATTCACATCAATGGCTGCCGGAGGAGAGCGGCGAGAACTGAAGGCGTGGGCGAGAGGAATCGGGTTGGCGTCTCTGATGCTCTCTGCTGTGGGCGCAGCCGGTGGAGCAGTTCTTGGTCCGGTCCTCGTCCGTCTCACGATGGGGCCAGGATTCGCTCCATCGAGCGCGGTCGCCGCCATGGCGGGCGCGTCTGTCGTCCTCGCTGCTGGTGGGCTGTTTATTGGCCAAATTCTGGTCGCCAAATCGCAACCGGCAAGGCTCGCGATTGCATGGATCGTTGCACTGATTGGTGCGGCGGTATCTCTGGTGCTACCTATCGAGGACCCTGTGACCCTGGCGACCGCGGCTCTTCTGGTCGGCGAGTTTGTGGCATTGGTTGGTCTGATTGCAGCGTCACTCACGTCTGATACCGACGAAGTGGGGATTTCCCATGGATATTCCGTCGCGAAACGTTCAATGGACATCGCAGGAGCCATCGTGCTGATATTCGCGACGATGCCGATTCTTCTTGTGGCGATGGTCGCTGTCAGGCTTGATTCTCGTGGGCCCGCCTTGTTCCGGCAAGAGAGGGTCGGGAGGGATGCCAAGACTTTCTGGCTCGTGAAGCTACGCACGATGGAATTGAACCACGACGACTCGATCTTTCGAGAGCATCTCCGGCGCCTCAAATCGTCCGTAGACAGCGATGACGATTACACGTTGAGAATCGACGACGACCCGCGCGTTACCAGGGTCGGGGCGAAGCTAAGGGCCTGGTCAATCGACGAGTTGCCGAACCTGTGGAACGTGTTGAAGGGGACGATGTCTCTGGTGGGGCCAAGGCCAGTGATCGTCGAGGAAGCAGAGATCATTGGCGTTGAAAGCGAACGGTTCGACATCAAGCCCGGTCTGACGGGACTCGCACAAGTGCGAGGCAGGGACACCATTGATATCGCGGGTCGTACGGCGTTGGATGTCGAGTATGTGAGGGAAAGAACTCTCAAGCTTGATCTCCGAATCCTGCTGGAGACCGTTACGACAGTGTTCTCAGAGCCAGGGTCCACTAGGTCGATTGAATCAGAGGATCGCGTCGAAGCGGAGCATCCCGGCGCTGGGGAGGAATAGTGCACGCTGTCTATCGTGTTACTACTCAATGAGAGAAGAAACACCGTGACGAACGAAGTTGCCCTACGACTCGACCGCGACGACCCGCTGATTGCGGTCGTTGGTGCGACCGATCAGCCAGGAAAGTACGGCGGTATCATCTACCGGAACCTCAAGGCAAAGGGATACAGGGTTGTTGGCGTGAACCCCGGCAGGGCGACTGTCGACGGCGACCAAGCGTTCGCTTCGCTTGCTGACCTCCCGGAACAGCCAGACATCGTCAATGTTGTCATCCCGCCGAGCCGAACGCTGCTATTGCTCGACGAGGTAGCGAAGATTGACGATGGAGCGGTATGGATTCAGCCAGGCGCTGCTGACGAAGCAGTGCGGGCTCGGGTGGAAGAACTGGGTCTTCCATCCCTGATAGACGCCTGCATCATGGTCATTGCGAGACAGCGACCGGGATCCATGGAAACCTCTGAATCGCAAGACAACCGGTAGGGTTCGCCTACCAATCGAGGGGGCCATGGCGGCCAGAGATCTCAAAGATGAGCTTGTGGCGATTCCCGGCGTATCGGATGCCGAGGTGACGCTGGTCGATAACGTGCCCCCTGTTGCCAGAGTGTGGCTCGACGGCACCCGTGACGGTGACGAGGTTCGCCTACGTGTGCAGGCCCTCCTCGGAGGAAGACTCCCGGTTCAGGAACCAGCGCAAAGGCGATCAGGCCTCGGCAAAGGCCTCGACATTCTTATTCCCGATGGGGATGGGGATCATCGCGTCCCTGTGCAACTCAAGGCTCAGGGAGAAAGTCGCGCCGTCTTAGTTGCTCGGGTCGCAGTAGTTGAGTCCGCATTAGCTGTGACGGTTGAGATCGAAGACGGTGCCGGAAACATTCACACCGCCGATGTCGGACCATCGGGAAGCATCGACGACGCTGTACTCGAAGCTGCGGCAGCCCTTTCCGGTGCGCCAGAACACGTTGCGTTCGGAATTGCCGAAGTTGAGATTGGTGACGCCAGGGTGCTCGTAGTTTCAGCTTCGATTGATGGCAGACGTTCTGCTGGCGCATCAACGGTGGAGTTTGGAAGGCCGTTTGCCGTGGCACGAGCCGCCAGACAGGCGCTGGAGTCTCTCTGATGGTTGTCCGTCTCTCGTGACGGTTCAGGTCTCGTGCACAGCGTGCGGCGAGGCTGAAGATCTCAGCGGCCAAGCCACGGACGGCCGCATTGTTCTCACCTGCGGTGCTTGTGGGCATGAATGGATCCGCTCGGACAAGGTTCTATGTCCCGCGTGTGGAGGTTCGGATATGCAGTCGGTACCCCTCGCGATTGTCGAGCGGTCGCGCGGTACGCAGCTTTCGATTCTTGGGACACGACAGATTTCGCTCTGCAGCAGCTGTGACGCAAAGGTGCTCGCCCACTACCACGAACATCGTCCAAGCCCGCTGATGCCAACCGACCTGCCAACGGTCGGGGAAGAGCAGATGAAGGCCTAGGCGGCAACGCCCTCTGCATAGTCGTCGGCTCGTTTGGTTGGCCGTGTCAGTATGAAGGCGACCACTCCCGCTGCGACAGCCCACATGATTGCCCGTGCGTAGATATGGGTGAGAACGAACGTGGTCGAGATCCCGAAAGAGATCACGATCGCAACTACCGCTACGACTTTTGCTCCAACCGTGAAGCCCTTGCCTTCTCGCCAATCACGCACTATCGGGCCGAACGCCCTGCTGTTGAGCAGCCAGCGATCGAAGCGCTCCGACGACTTCGAAAAGAAGAACGCTGCCGCAATGATGGGTCCCACGGTTGGAACCACTGGCACTACAACACCCACGAAGGCGATGCCCACCCACAACCACCCAACGGCCATGAGCAAGAAGCGAAGTGCACGGTTCTCAACAACTGTCACGATCGGACGGTATCGCCTAAAGATCCCGACAGCATGTCGACAGCGGAGGAGTCCGCGGCCTCGCCGTCCGTTCGAGATGCTGTGAAGCAAGGTGTTGCCCGGTATCTGGTGCCCGCCCTCTACAATCCAACAACGCGGGCGTTTAGCTCAGTTGGCTAGAGCGCCGCCCTTACAAGGCGGAAGTCGAGGGTTCGAGTCCCCCAACGCCCACTTGGTTGGAGAACGATTCGTGTTGCGGCGCTGCCGCTTGATCCACCCCTGCAAGGGCGGAAGTCGAGGGTTCGAGTCTCCCAACGCCCGCTTGGTTGGAGAACGATTCGTGTTGCGGCGCTGCCGCTTGATCCACCCGTGCAAGGGCGGAAGTCGAGGGTTCGAGTCCCCCAACGCCCAGACTGGTAGCGGGCAGATCAAACAGTAGCGAATGAAATTGGTCGATATTCGAGCTGAGAGTCAAGGCGACCACTACAGA
>JAQCAA010000053.1 GCA_027728645.1 Actinomycetota bacterium
TCTCGCGCCGTTAATGTCTCAACCGATGGATGAACGAACAGCAAAGATCACAGCCTCCTTCGAAAAAGACCCGTACGCAAGGGCACAGGGCTTCGTGTTGGGTGAGATCACAGAATCAACACTGACCGTATCGATGACGGTTCGCGAGGACCAGGTCAATTTCCTCGGGGGCACACATGGTGGTGTCGTCTTCTCGATCGCCGACTGCGCCTTCTCCCTCGCCTCTAATGCCTACCCCCAGGATGCCGTCGCAATCGATACCCATCTTGCGATCACGGCAGGAACCGGCACCGGCGACACCCTGACCGCAACCGCAACCGAAGTCGCAAGAGGAAGATCCCTTGCCACCTACCGGGTTGAGGTCGTGAGAGACGACGGAAGAACCGTAGGAGCCTTCACAGGAACGGTCTTCATTCAAAGCGCAGAGGACAGATGACAGAGGACAGAGGACGATTCACGGGCATTGCGGGCTCCTGACGAACACAGCTCGACCGTGCCCCCCACCCTCCTGGCTCGCAAGCTCGCCCGTCCTCCCTCAAGGGAGAACCGAAACAAGAATCGGTCCCCTTTCAAGGGGGACGGCAGAGTGAGGAACGAACGATGCAGGGGGATTACAGGCTCCTGAGACCCACAGCTCGCCTGTGCCCCCCACCCTCCTGGCTCGCAAGCTCGCCCGTCCTCCCTCAAGGGAGGACCGAAATGGAACAGCTTCCGGTTCTGAAAGCTCCGCCGCCCGCTCGAGTCAGAAGTCGCTGAAACGGTAGGCGCAGGGCGGTAGGCGCAAGGCGCCTTAAGCCGTGAGCTCTTCCCCCAAGTATGCCTTGATGACATTGGGATTGTTCTGGACTTCCAGCGGTGTACCTTCGCCGATGACTTGACCGAAGTCGAGGACGAGGATTCGGTCCGCAATGTCCATGACCAGGCCCATGTCGTGTTCAACAAGGATCATTGCGATGCCGAGTTCTTCTCGAATGTCGAGGATGAACCGTGCCATGTCCTCTGTCTCTTCAAGATTCATGCCGGCAACAGGCTCGTCGAGGAGGAGGAGCTCAGGTTCCATCGCCAACGCTCGTCCAAGCTCCACCCGCTTTTGGATTCCGTACGGCAACAATCCAACCGGGTAGGACCGCCACGCCTCGATCTCCAGGAGGTCGATGATCTCCTCGACCTTTTCCCTGTTTGCCATTTCCTCACGCTTTGCTTTGCCGTACCAAACAGCTCCAGCGAGCCACCCGACGTTGGTGCGAATGTGCCTGCCGAGCGTGATGTTCTGGAGAACCGTCATGTGGGCGAACAGTTCGATGTTCTGGAAAGTTCTCGCGATCCCAAGTTCTGCCACTTTGTCAGGTCGCATTCCGAGAATGGAGTCGCCCTTCCAGCGGATGTCACCCCTCTGCGGTTTGTAGACACCGTTGAGGCAGTTGAAAGCGGATGTCTTGCCTGCCCCGTTCGGGCCGATCACGGCAAATAGCTCGCCAGCGGTCATCGTGAAGGACATATCGGTGAGCGCATTGACCCCCTTGAATGAGAGCCCAACATTCTCGAACTCGAGCAAAGGAGCAGTCACGAAAGCCACCGTTTTCTTCTCTTGTAGTGCTTGACGTCTCTGAACGACTTTCTCCTGCCGCCTTCGGTGTGTAGACCCAAGTAGAACTCTTGGACATCCTCGTCACCGAGAAGCTTGTCAGCGTCTCCGTCCATCACGACCTTGCCTGTCTCCATGATGTAGCCATAGTCGGCGATCGACAGAGCCATGTTGGCGTTCTGCTCAATCAACAGGACGCTTGTACCTTGTTTATTGATGTCCACGATCACATCCCGGATCTGAGCCACTAAGAGCGGCGCAAGCCCGAGGGATGGTTCGTCAAGGATCAACAGCGTTGGATTTGCCATAAGCGCTCGTCCGATGGCGAGCATCTGCTGTTCGCCTCCCGAAAGATATCCAGCGGTGTCCTTCCGTCGTGTGGCGAGGACCGGGAACATCTCCATCACGTTGTCGTAGTTGTCCTTGACACTCGTTGCGTTCTTATTCGTCGTCGCACCAGTCCGCAGGTTGTCATCGACGGTCATCTCTGCAAAGACTCGTCGACCCTCCATGACCTGAGCTATCCCGGACCGCACGGTCTTGGATGCATCGTTGTCGTGGATCTCAACACCGTTGTACGAGATGGTGCCCTTTGTGATGTCGCCTTCGTGAACATCGAGCAGTCCTGATACCGCCCGAAGGGTTGTTGTCTTGCCTGCGCCGTTCGCACCGAGGAGCGCAACGATTTGCCCTTCTCGCACTTCGAGGGACAGCCCTCGAAGAACCAGAACGACATCGTTGTACACGACCTCAAGGTTGGCGATTTCAAGCATCCGAGATGATCACTCCTCTCCTTACGAGAATGCGGACGGTGGGGGTGCGGCTTCCCGCACCCCCAATGTCCGGTTGTCGTTTGTTATAGCTCGTAGCAGGGACCGACGAAGTCGTACGCCGCCGCGGCGGCTCCAACGAAGAAGTCCTGCACCAGAACCGACCCTGTTGTTGCATCGGCCTGGCTGAGCGTTTGCGCCGCTCCACCAGCTGCCGTGTAGACAGCAAGATCAGGTTCGTACATTGCGAGTCCACGCTGTACGAAGTCGTTCGGCGTTCCTGTCCACGACTGGTTTGGCTGAGAGCCACCAAAGTCGACATCGGCCAGTGAGTTGCTTACAGCTACGAAGCTCTCAGGTGTCAGATCGAACGCAGCAAGGGCACCCTTGATCACTTCATGCATCACAATCGACTCGTTCCATCCAATGATGAAGGAGTCGCTGGGACGTCGATCCGGGTATGCCGCTTGCATAGCCGCCATCATCACGTTGTTACCTGGCGTGTCGTCACCCCACAGAACGTTGTACGCCGACTGGTAATACCGGGCGTCGTACAGTCCTGCCGCTGGAGAATCCAACAAAGCAAAGTTGTAGCTCGGGCCTGATCCAGTGAACCTTCCGGCGTACCCGGCTTGGACTGCTCCAGCGAGGATCGTGGCCCCAATTGATGGGTTTGTCGTCAGGATTGTCCAGTCTGCACCCGACGTTGCGATACCTTGGATGACCTCGGTGTAGTCTTGGCCAGGAATGACCTTGGCTTCACCGTCGTATCCAAGTTCCACACCGTCATAGAAGTCGATGGCCCACTTGGCACCGGCTGCCGCATCCTGCCCGTAGTCACCTGGGAAGCCGACGACGTTGATCGTGGTTCCACCCATGCTCTGGGCAAAGTCGACCAAGTTCATCGCTTCGAGGCAGTAGTTCGTGTTCTGCTCAATCATGACCCCGCTGTCGAAATCTGCGAATGGCCACCCTGAGAACCAGCTCAGAGGTAGAACCAACATGTCGTCTTCGACATACTTAGGGAGCGTCGCCACATTCGTCGGAGAACCGGTCGACTGGCTGATCGCCACGACCTGTTCGCGTAGATTCTCGTACTTCTCCTGATGCTGCTCAAGGTTGTAATTCGTGTCCTCGATCACAAGCTCCACGGTCCACCCGTCGACGCCGCCTGCGGCATTGACGTTGTCCCAGTACACCTTCTGAGCATCTGTGATGTCGATTACCAGAGGCGCAAAGAGACCGGTCAAGTCAGCAAGCAGACCTAGCTTGATCGTCTTCGTCGCTGCGTCAACACCGCGACCGGTCTTGATCTCCTTTGGAGCCGGTGCGGCAGTCGTTGTTGTTGTAGGCGCCACTGTGGTGGTTGCCCCGCCATCGTCGGTGCTACAAGCTGTAGCAACCAAGGCGAGAACGAACACCATAATGAGCCAGCTATGTCGCTTTCTCAATTGATTCTCCTCTAGTCGGTGTTTCCTGTTTGTCGCCGCGCTGACACCGAGATGTCACGAAGCGAGACCTTGTCATCAGTAAGTGAATGGCCACCCCTTCCAATAGTTCCTCGCTCGAAGCCAGATGCCGTAGAGGCCCAACGGCTCTGCGATGAGGAACACAACAATCAGAACACCAAAAAGCACGATGTTGAGCTGAGCTACGCTCAGCCCCGGTCCGGCAGCGTCAGGGTATGAAACGATCCCGATCCAATCGTCTGCGCTCGAACGCACGAAAATGGAACCTAACCACGAGAATGGTCCTCCGTCTTCAGCTTGCGTCGCTAGGAAGCCTGTCACATTCTCGACGATACGCGGCGAAAGCACAACAAAGAACGTCCCAAGGAACGTTCCGACGATGGTGCCAGCACCGCCGATGAGGATGATGGCCACAAATTCCACTGACAAGAATATGTCCCATGACTCCGGGATGATTCGGCCCACCACCGACGCGAACAGGGCACCGCCCATCCCCGCATAGAACGAAGAGATACCAAACGCCTGAGTCTTTCCTTTGGCATCGGCGACTCCCATGACTTCAGCTGCGATGTCTCTGTCTCGGATTGCAGCCCATGAGCGCCCGATCCTTGTGCGCATCAGATTCTTGGCGATGATGGCAAACACGGCGACAAGCACCACAAGGAAGAAGAACGTCTTCACCTCGCCGTCCATTTCTTCGATATGCACCCAAGGGAGCCAATTCACAGGGGTCAGCCACCACCACAGGGGGCCATCCGAAGTAAAGGAAACGAGTGGATCCATGTTCCGCCAGAGGGCGAACTCAAGCTCTGGCCAGGGCCGCCCAGTGCCAGGACCTCCTGCAATCTTGCCGAGGTTCCTCCACAGGTAAAGGCCAATGAACACAAGCCCAAGGGTCACGAACGCGAGGTAGAGCCCGCGAACTCGGACCGCCGTCGGCGCAACAAATACTCCGATGAGCGCCGCAGCAACTCCAGCTGCCGGCAGCCAGATCCAAATCGGGAGACCCAAACCCCAGACTGTATTTCCTGCCTCTCCCCCGAGGACCACTGCGGTGTAGGCGCCGACTGCCATGAAGAACGCGTGCCCAAGGGACACCTGACCGGCAACACCCGTCAGCAAGTTGATCCCAAGTGCCGCAATGGCGAAGACCAGGGCCTTATTGACAAGTATCAGCCACGACGCATCGCCAGCGAATCCCAGAAACGGAAGCGCAGCAAGGGGGCCAAGAATTGCGATGAGGGCGAGGAGACCAATCGCAATCTTCTTGGACATCGATGGGAACAATCCCATCTCCGCCTTGTACTCGGTATAGAGATTTGGTCTTCCCCTCATACACGCCTGATTTCTTCAGTGCCAAAGAGGCCATACGGCTTGACAAGAAGTACAGCCATCATGACGAGCCAAGGGACGATGCCTGAAAAGCCAGTTCCCAGCCACGAAATGCCACCGAGGTAAGTCCCTGCCATTACTTCGAGAACACCCACGATCATGCCTCCAGCAACTGCGCCAGCAATCGAGTCAAGCCCACCGATGATGATGGCCGGAAACGCTCTGAAAGCGATCAACGCCGTAAACGGACTCACACCTGCTGCTCCCCGCGAGCCCACCGAGGAGAAGATCCCCCCGAGCGCTGCTAACGCCGCTCCGATACCCCATGCAATTGCGAACACCTTGCCGACCGAGATGCCCTGAGCCATCGCAGCTTCCTGGTCAAACGCGGTAGCTCGAACCGCTACCCCCGTGCGAGTCCGGAAGAACCACATCAACAAGAGGACAACCACAATTGTCACCCCGATGGTTGCAATCTGAGCCGCATCGAGTCGTAGAGCTCCAAACGTCAGCACCTCAAGACCAAAGGGATCGCCGAGACCTGCGTTTGTGTTGTCGAGCAGGTCATTCGTAGTTGTCCGGATGATCAGGTCGAGTCCAAGAGTGATCATGGCGATCGCGAAAAGTGGCTCCCCGATCATTGGCCTGATCGTGATCCGTTCAACAATCATTCCAACCACTGCAGTAAGCAGGACCGCCACAAGCGCTGAGAGCGACCATTGGAGCCAGTCTGGCGCAAAGGTCATCCACCTCCCAGGGATGTTGATCGTGACCGCAAAGTACGACACGAGATAGGCACCGAGAGCAGCAATCGCTCCGTGAGCAAAGTTGACCACCTGGGTGGCCTTGAAAATGATCACAAACCCGAGGGCGAGGAGGGCATAGATGGCTCCGAGAGCAACGCCTGACCCGAGGGCGTTGACGAATTTGTCAACGCCACTCTGGCTTACCGCCTGGGCGATCACTCCGACCTCTATCACGAGTACATCGACTCCACGAGTTCGCCGAACATTTCTTCCATGGCGCTGCGCTTGAGCTTCATCGTTGCGGTCAATTCCCCGTCCTCATGGTCAAGTTCTTTCGGTATGAGCTTGAACCTTCCTACCTGCTCGACATGAGCAAACTTGCCGTTCGCCTTGGTGACAACGCCCTGGATGAGCTCAATAACTTCCGACTTTTCTGTGAGATCTCGATACGTCGTGTACGAAATCTGGCGCCGAAGCGCCCAGTCGCCGACGACATCGTATTCGATGCCGATCAGAGCGGAGAGGAACTTGCGACCGTCACCTATGACCATCGCCTCTTTGATGAACGGCGAAGTCTTGAGGGTGTTTTCGATCTCGGAGGGTGAGATGTTCTTGCCCCCGGACGTGATGATGATGTCCTTGATCCGGTCAACGATCTTGACGTGTGTTCCGTCAACCCACACCCCAACGTCACCGGTCTTCAGCCAGCCGTCTTCGGTAAACGTTGCAGCCGTCGCCTCCGGCTTCTTCCAATAGCCTTGGAATACCGCGTCATGCTTGGTCTGGACTTCGCCAGTCCCTTCGTCGATTCGGAACCCAATCCCAGCGTATGGCTCCCCGACCGTCCCGAGCTTGACTCGCCCATCGAGGTTGGTCGTCGCCACCGCAGTGTTTTCAGTCATCCCGTATAGCTCGTAGACGGGTATTCCAAGTCCCATGAAGAACTCGAGAACCTCGGGTGCGATCGGGGCGGCCCCAGACGATGCGTAGCGACAGTGCCGTAACCCAATCCGCTCGCGAAGCGACCGAAAAAACAGCGGATTTCCTATCGCATACGCAACCCTTGACCCGAACGTGAAGTCTCCGCTATTCGCTACTCGCTGCGCACCGATGTAACCGGCAAGCTTGAGGCCAAATCCGCTAATCATGCGTTTGAACCTTGTCGCATCCTGAAGCCGGATGATCACGCCGGCGTGAATCCGCTCCCAAATCCGGGGCACGGCAAAGAAGATCGTTGGCTGAACCTCTCTGAGATTGACCTGCACCGTTTCGATCGACTCGGCAAAGTTCAGAACCGGACCGTTGTAAGCAAACGACCATGAGGAGAACAGGCGCTCGGCGACGTGGCACAAAGGGAGATACGTCAGCTTTTCATCAGCAGGATTCTCCCCCTTTCCGCCGGCGAACCGACCTGGATCGTTGAGCACGTGGGCAACGGCAACTTCGACGTTGCGATGCGTCAGCATCGCTCCTTTCGGAGGTCCAGTGGTGCCCGACGTGTAGATGAGGGTCATGACATCATCTGGCTCCACCTCAAGCATCAAGCGTTCGACGGCACCTGGATTCTGGTCCTTGTGCTCCCGCCCAAGTTCCATAAAGTCATCCCAGAACATCAACCGGTCGTCCTCGATGCTCCTGACACCGCGAGGCTCGACGTAAATGATCCTTTCGATAGTTGGGAACGCGACGCGCCCTGGCCCTAGAACTTTGTCCAACTGCTCCTGATCCTCGGCGAGGTGGACCCTGGAACCAGCGTCGTTCAGGAGATACTGGGTCTCGGCCGTGGGGTTGGTCGGATACAACCCAGTGCAGATGGCATTGATCGCGATCGTGGCGAAGTCAAAAATCACCCACTCTGGGCGGTCCTCGGAGTGGATTGAAGTGACATCCTTTGGACGAATCCCGAGGGAGAGTAGACCGTGAGCAGCCGTCAAGACCTCGTCCCACAACATTGCGCTTGTGCGCTCCTGCCAAATCCCAAAGTCTTTGTCACGCATCGCAACTCGATCTGGTGTGCGCTGTGCCCAATCCCGGATTCGCCAAACAACCGATGGGAACGCGTCACGGAGGTCTGGTGACCCTTTTTGTTCAAGCGTCGTTGTCATCTCAACCACCTCTGCCAGCAGACGATGCTAGGAAGTTAACCGAAAGCGAACAAGCGTGCTGAGGGATTGAGAAGCTGGACGGTCCGTTCGCTCAAACTGCTGGTGCAGCCTCGGTACGGATTCCAATGACCCTGAACCGCCTGACAACGAAGGCCGGGTCTGAAAGCGAGCTGTTTCCCGCGGAGTTTGCTCCGGTCACATGGAAGTCAGAGAACGCGGCCGACTGGTTCACAAAGAGCCCACCGGTCAGATTGAAGGCAACGGACACGCCGCCATCGACAGCGGCACCGACAATTGCGTCAACCGCAGCATCCTCCATTGCATAGGCCAACCACGTGATCGCACCACTCCGCAGGGCGGCCTCACGCGCAAGTTCGACGCTGTCGGCTCTCGACGCCGTCTTCACCACAAAGATGACCGGTCCAAACATTTCGGTCATGTAGACGTCTTTGTTCGCGCCATCGACTTCGACGATTGCGGGCGTTCGCATGATTGCGCCTGGGAATTCGTCGCTTGGAACCGCCCGAGAAGTCAACAGCACGGTTCCGCTTGCCTGTGCAACGTCAATCCGGTCGAGGGCGTCGGTTCCCTTGATGGCCCCCAAGATCGACCCTGCCCTCGCGTCATCACCAAGCAGGCCGTCGATTGCCCCGACAAACCCGCTGACGATGTCGTCGTACGAGATATGACCGTCGCTGGTTGGAACCCCATCGGCTGGCACGAAGAGATTCTGCGGCGTCGTACACATTTGGCCCGAGTACATCGTCATCGACACACTCAGGTTTCGGAACGCACCCTTTGCGTCGGCCAGCGAATCGATGATGACCGAATTGACGCCAGCCTTCTCGGTGTACACCTCGGCGTGGGTCACATTCTCCTCAAGCCAGTCCCCAAACGCCGAGCCACCCGTGTAGTCAACGATTCCGACTTCAGGGCGCATGACCAAGTCTTTGGCCACCAACTCTCCAGGAGTGTCAACAATCATCTGAATCACATTCGGATCATGCCCCATGTCCGAAAGCACATCGCGGGCCGTCCTCACAAGAAGCGCAAATGGAAGCACGGTGGCCTGATGCGGCTTCACAATCACCGGGTTCCCAGCAGCGAGGCTGGCGAACACGCCTGGGTAGCCGTTCCACGTGGGAAACGTTGAGACACCAATGGTGACGGCAATGCCCCTCGGCTTGATCACCCAATTCTTTTCGATAACGAGCGGAGGTCTCGACCCTTGCGGTTTCTCCCAAGTGACAGGTCCAGGGATTCTCTTCTGCTCTCGGTAGGTGTAGGCAACGGCTTCGAGGGCACGATCCAGCGCATGAGGCCCACCAGCCTGGAACGCCATGAGGAAGCTTTGGCCAGTCGTGTGCATGACGGCATGGGCCATCTCAAAGCTTGAGGTTGCGAGCCTGTCAAGGATTTCGAGGCACACCTCCGCCCGCTCTTCAGGACTGGTCTTGCTCCAAACCGCCATTGCCGCCGTTGCGTCGTGAATGACCGTGTCAACGGAGGTGCGTGGGTACGAAACCCCGAGCGAAATCCCGTACGGCGAGGTCTCCTCGACCGTCGCGAAGCCATCGCTCGACTGCCCCGTCGCAAACTCGGTTCCGATTAGTGCGTTGAACGCCGCTTCGCCTTCGGAAGGTGCAACCTCGCCGTAGGCCTTCGGATGCTCTGGATACGCACTCCAGTAGGTGCGCTCATCTATGGCCTGAAGGGCTCGATCAAGGGTTTCATTGTGGAGTCCGGCATCGTCCGACACGTTGGTCCTTTCGAGTGGCTGTCGACAACAGGCTACAGGTGAACCATCGGAGAGGGGCTAGCTGTCCTTCGCCGTGACCGCGACAAGGTCAAACCGGCGAACACGGACCCGGTATTCATCTACCCTTGCCGACATGACTGAAGCGTTCATTGTTGACACCATTCGCACACCGATCGGACGATTCGGTGGTGCTCTGTCGGCCGTTCGACCAGATGATCTCGCCTCACAAGTCGTGCGAGACCTCGTTGAACGGGTGGGCATCCCACCGACCCGATACGACGATGTCTATTTCGGCGCTGCCAACCAGGCCGGCGAAGACAACCGCAACGTCGCGCGAATGGCCAGCCTGCTCGCTGGACTGCCGGTAACCGTGCCAGGAGCCACAATCAACAGATTGTGCGGTTCTGGGATGGAGGCCATAGGACTTGCTGCAAGAACGATCAAGACTGGCGAAGGCGACCTGCTCATCGCAGGAGGTGTCGAGTCGATGAGTCGAGCCCCAAAGGTCATGGCCAAAGCAACCTCTGCATTCGATCGTTCGACGGAGATGTACGACACAACGATCGGCTGGCGATTCACGAATCCGCGGATGCGGGAGCGTTTCGGGGTCGACGAGATGCCAGGAACTGCCGAGAATGTTGCGAAGGAATTCTCGGTATCACGCGAGGATCAGGACTCTTTTGCTTTTCGAAGTCAAGAACGGGCAGAAGTCGCCCAGAAGAACGGCGTGCTTGGCGAAGAAATCACCCCCGTTTCCGTCAGGCAGCGACGCGGGGAACCGGTCGTTGTTGCCGTTGACGAACATCCAAGACCGGGAACGTCCATCGAGGCATTGGCCGGCCTAAAGCCGATATTTGAAAATGGGACAGTGACCGCAGGCAATGCTTCGGGGATCAACGACGGCGCTGCGGCGACCGTGGTTGCCTCAGGAGAACTTGTTGAGGAGTTGGGGCTGACGCCCATGGCGAGAATCGTCTCCATGGCCACTGCGGGAGTTCCTCCAAGAATCATGGGAATTGGGCCAGTTCCAGCCACCCAGAAGCTTCTCGAGCGAACAGGGGTGTCACTCCCAGAGATCACAAACATCGAACTCAACGAGGCGTTCGCCGCTCAGGGACTTGCGTGCCTCCGCCAGCTGGGGTTGCCGGACGACGCCGAGCACGTCAACCCCAACGGAGGCGCAATCGCACTCGGGCATCCGCTTGGGATGACTGGGGCCCGCCTGGTGTCGACCGCTGCAAGGGAACTGATACGCCGCAACGGTCGATATGCGATCGCAACCATGTGCATAGGCGTCGGCCAAGGCATCTCAATGCTGATCGAGCGAACTGCCTAGCTCCGTTTCGGAACTACCTCATTCGTGAGGAGCCACCCTCATTCGTGAGGAGCCACCCTCATTCGTGAGGAGCCACCCTCATTCGTGAGGAGCCACCGAATCCGATCGAGAGACAGCCCGTAGTGGATCACGACACAAGCACCGAGAGCGACCGCGTAGGCCGGGTTAGCGAACCAAACGACAACGACGGCAGCGCCGAAGACATCGAGTTCGACTATCAATCGGACAATGCCGACAACTGGCACCGGCGCCTCTCCGCTCCGGCTCCTATCACCGGGGACATTGAAAACTCCCCAGGCTGCGATTGCCGCCAAAGGAAGTCCAATGGCAAGTACCCATGGAAAGACTCCTGAATCAACCACAAGCTCGCCAACGGCATACCCACCGACCGCGAGGGCGGCGATCGCCGCTAGTTCGAGAACCAATCGGAATGCAAGGTTCAATGGGTGGAATCCGAACATCCTGCCAAGCTAGCACCCGACCTGTAGCCTCCGATAATGCCTCCGACCAGATCACAGCTTGCAGCTCTGACACACGACCCGCCAAGTTTCCTCACAAGCTCAGATGAGGTTCTTCGCCGAATGGCTGTGACCGCGCTTGATCGGTCGGCCGCGGTCACCCATTTTGAGTTCCTCGCTCCCCTTGCACAGGACGATGTTGCTTCCGTGCGGACGGCAGCTGCGGAAAAGCTCGGCCTGTGTGGTTCTGCCGGTGCCCCGCTTCTTGAAATTCTTCGAAGCGACCCTGTGGCGGCGGTGAGGGAATCCGTCGCAACTGCTTACGGGGAACTCAGGGACCCGAGCGCGATTCCTTGGCTGGCCAAAGTCGGACAATCCGACGAGGACCGGCAGGTAAGAGAAGCCGCGGTCGCAGCACTCGGGGCGATCGATGACGACGCAGCCATCGAGCCATTGTTGGCCGCGGTCGCTGAAGGCCCCCCACAGGTGAGAAGACGCGCCATCGCCGCCATCACCGTTTATGACGATCCTCGGGTCGAGCCGGCAATCCGAAAGGCAGCCCTCGACCGGAATCCTGGCGTCCGCGAAGCCGCGGAGATGGTCGTTGGCAGACAGATCATCGCTGTAACCCAACACGACCATTGAGAGCGACATCTCAGGCGCTGGCGCTGGGCGGCCTAAACGTCGCCCGCATGGTGAAGGTCCTCGCGCACCCATTCGGCGCCCCCAGGCCAGTGTTCCTTCTTCCAGATCGGTACGGACCGCTTGAGTTCATCTATCACAAACTTGCATGCGGGGAATGCGTCCGCCCGATGCGCTGTGGACACCGCAACCATGACCGCTGGTTCGCCAACGTTGAGCGTGCCTGTTCGATGAACAGCTGCAACCTTGATCATCGGCCATTGTGAGCGTGCGGTTGCGATGACTTCGGCAATTTTGGTCACAACCACGCCTTCGTACGCCTCATATTCAAGATGGGTCACACCATCACGACCGTGCGAGTGATTGCGCACCGTGCCGGAGAACAGAACCGCAGCGCCCGCAGTGGGGTCCGCGACAAAGTCAAGCAACAGCTGAGCATCGAGAGGCTCACCAGTCACATCCACGTAGTCAGAACCTTGCGTAGCTAGGCCCGATCGATTCATACACTCATCACATGGACAACGATACCCCGGCAGCGGGATCCGAAGAATCTCATCTTCCTTTCATGTCCGAGGGGAACGAGGCCGAGGCTTCGAGCGTTCAGACAGGTATGGACGAACCAACAACACCAAACAACCTGTCAACACCAGCCGGTACATCGGTTGAGTCCGACCCAACCGACCAAGCCCACATGCCTGAGGAAGACGCTACGAGCGACGTCGCGGTCGGCCCAGCAAGTGACACCTCAATGGACACCGGCGAATTGACGTTGCCAGGCGATGTAACTCATACCGAGTTTGTTTACGAAAACCCGTACGCAGCGCCGGCAAAAATCGAACCCACCGCGCAAGCGGGCGAAGACGCCTTCTACTCCGAGACAGTTCCAGGAGCCCTTTCAACGCAGGCATCTCATACGCCTCCGAAGGAGAGCACAGGCGCCGTGTACTTCGTCGGAGCACTCGTGGCGGCAGTCCTCGGAGCGCTCTTAACCATCGGCATCCTTGCCGCGACCGGAACGTTCGACGATCCAGTGGCAGTACCCCCCGTGACTGCGCCGGCGGCGACGACAGTTACGGCAGCGCCGATCGTCACTGAGATCACCAACAACATCGGTTCGGCCGTCAATCCGACAGCGGTCGCCCTGAAGGTGTTCCCCTCCATCGTGACCGTAGTTGTGTTCGAAGATGGTCCTGGTGGCGGCGACCCAGAAGACAGAGTGGGCACCGGTTCAGGGTCGGGTGTGGTCATGTCAAGCGATGGCTACCTCATCACGAATCACCACGTCATAGAAGGCGCTACGTCGTATACCGTGACATTCGAGGACGGTAGGACGTACGAAGCAGACCTGATAGGAAGCGATGCGCTTACGGACCTAGCAGTTCTCCAAATATCAGCCGACGGTCTCGTTCCGATCGTCTTCGGCTCAGCAGATGAACTCTCGATCGGCGATCCGGCTATTGCCGTCGGCAACCCTCTTGGTCAGGAGGGGGGCTCCTCAATCAGCGCAGGAATCATCTCAGCCTTCGGAAGACAGATTGACTTCGCAGACGAGTCTTCGCTCTTTGGCATGATCCAAACCGATGCCGCAATCAACAGCGGCTCATCTGGAGGAGCTCTCGTTGACGCTGAGGGCAGATTGATCGGGATCACAAGCGCAATCGGTGTGTCGACAGCCGGCCCAGAAGGCATTGGCTACGCAATCCCTATCGAACTGGTCGATCGGATCACCGCCGAACTCATCGAAACCGGCGATGTCATTCATCCCTTCATTGGCGTAACGATGCAGTCGTTCTTCGATCTTGCCCCTGACGGGGCAATCGTGCCGTCGGGTGCTGTCATCGAATCGATCGAGTCAGGCGCAGGCTCCGTCTCTGCGGCGGGTGACGCCGGCATTGAAGCGGGCGACGTAATTGTCGATATCGGAGGTAAGTCGATCTCCAGCCAGTCGGACCTGATTCTTGCCGTGCGACTCTATAGAGTCGGAGACACGGTCACCTTCACAG
>JAQCAA010000054.1 GCA_027728645.1 Actinomycetota bacterium
GTGAACGAGGGTGGGCGACATGAATGGCACAGCGAGAATCGCCGTGATTGGGCTGATCTTTGCAACGCTGCTCGGGGCGTTGACCCTACGCCTTTGGTCCATGCAGGTCACCGGCGCTGAGGCGTACGAGGCTCGCGCTGAACTCAACCAAGTCAGAGTGGTATCGACGCCGGCTCCCCGCGGCGACATCTTCGACGTGAACATGGTCAAGCTTGCAGGCACACGATCTGCTCTTGCTGCTGTCGTTGATTTCGCACTAATCGAAGAGGATGAGGAGGAGATGCTTGCGAGGAATCTCTCCGCATTCCTCAACGTCGAGACCAGCTCCATTCTCGAGCAGTTTGATCAATCGAAGCGGCCACCACAGGTCACTGTGGCGACCGATTTGACAGAATACCAGGCAACCTTCATCGCTGAACATCGCGAAACATTCCCCGGTGTCAACATCATTCCGCAGCCAGTCCGCATCTATCCAGAGGGTGAAGTCGCCGCTCACATACTTGGCTACATCGGTCGACCGAACGACGAGGATTTGCTGCGAGACAATGTCAAGGGGAACTCGTTCGTCGGAAAGGCTGGGGTAGAGAGGTTCTACGATGATCGACTTCTTGGCGTAGAGGGTCTCGTTCAGTACCAGGTCAATGCTCGGGACCGGGTGTTGTCTCTTGCCAACGAAGAGGCGCCGATCGCCGGGGGAAGCCTCGTGCTGACGATTGACTCGGAAGTTCAGAAGCAGCTCCAGAATTCCCTAAGAGACGGGTTGATCCAGGCGAGGCTTCTCGAAATGGAAGAACGGAGGGTGGAGCTCTCGAAACAGTCGATCCAAAGCCGCCTGGATGAAGCTACTGCCGAGGCTGAGGCTGCTGCACGGGAGCCTGCCAGGGAGCCAGCCGCCACGGAGGGCGTGGCCCCCGTTTCGGAATCCGGCGTCGACGACGACGACGTGGCAAGCGACGTCGCTCCGGTAGAGATCAACGAGGCCGAGGTGCTGGCTTCTCTGTACCGCGGCCTACCTGTGGACAGCGATGGCGTGTGTGTACCTGTCCAGCGGGTGACGATTCCACTCGGAGGTGCCGCGGTCCTCTCAGGGCTCGACCCTCGGTTCATTCGTCTTGAATCTGTCGCAGAGACCGACGGTGTGCTGTTCGCAACCGTGGCCATCGGATCCGAGCGGGCAACGGTCAAGGACAACCAACACTTCTGGTCGACTCTTCAGGTACTCGAGGTGCAGGAGGACAGGGTAATTCTGTACCACGGTGACGACTGGTGTCCAGTTCGGAGCGTCGGGGTGGTTCTCGACCCGAGGGACGGTTCGATCATCGCAATGAGCTCCTATCCGACGTATGACCCTGCGGTCTTTGTCGAAGGCCTCAGCGATGATCAGTGGGCGTCCCTGTCGACGGTATCTGCGTTCCAGAACTTCGCCATTCAGGGCCTGTATGCCCCGGCATCGGCGTTCAAGACGGTGCCGTACATCCTTGCAATGGAAGAGGATTTCTACCCACTTGATCGTGGTCTTGGAGACAAGGAATTGACAGACTCCGACGCGCCGGCTGCCACTGCCGCAGTTGCTCTCGAGTCCGACACCGACGGCTACAACTGTTCAGGCGAGTTTGTATTTGCCTTGAACGACGGTACAACCCAGACAAAGCGTGATTGGCTTACAAGCGGGCACGGTGAGCTTGATCTGCACGGGGCACTCGTCGAGTCATGCGACCTGTATTTCTGGGATGTTGCGTTGCGATTGTGGGAAGAACGAAACGACGAGTCCGGTATCGACAAAGAGAATTTGCTCCAGGAATATGCGAGAAAGTTTGGCTTCGGAACAGCCACAGGTGTCGACTTGCCGTTTGAACGAGACGGACTCGTCCCAGACCGCGTATGGTTTCAGGCCGAACAGAGCGCCGGCTCAGGCCGTGTCCGTGAGAACGACCCGTGGGTTGGTGGAGACCTCATGGATATAGCGGTTGGTCAGGGTGCGACACTCACGACCCCACTCCAAATGGCGAGCGGTTACGCAGCAATGGTCAATGGGGGCACTCTCTTCCAACCTCGCGTCGTTTCTCACATTATCGACGCAAACGGAGCGGTCATTGAAACCGTGCCAACGACTGTGATCCGTGACGTGGGAATCAGCCCTGCCACCACCCAGTGGCTGAAGGCAGATCTTCGGCGTGTCGTCAACGACCTTGGAGGGGACGGCAAGTTCGGCGGAACGGCGAAGTCGGCCTTTTATGACCGTGGAAAAAACACGTTTGGACCGAACGTCGAACTCATTGGCGGCAAGACGGGAACCGGCGAGGTCATCAAGGATCTTGGCAACGAAGCATATCGCGAGGTCGACAACGCATGGTTCATGGGTGTTGCACCCATCAACAACCCAAGGTTTGTTATCTCCGTCGTGGTCGAACGAGGCGGATCAGGTGGCAGGGTTGCGGCACCGATCGGTCGACAGGTTCTCCAGTACCTCTTGAACGGGCCAGATGGCGTGACCGAACTCGCACCGGGACTCGACGCAGACTGATGGCTACCGGAACCATGGACCCGAGGCCCATCTCTTTCATGCATCGGGAGGCACCGATGAAGCCTGACCTGGTGCTGGTGCTGTCGTACGTCGTCCTAACCGCGTTCGGTTTGCTCATGATCTACTCCGCGACTGCCCCTCGCTTGGAGGCTCGAGGACTCGACCCAGCCACGGCGCTCAAGGAACAGGCGATTTTTGTTGTTGTCGGATTCATCGTCTTCGGCTTCGTCTCTGGGATCGACCTGACAGACATTCGCGGCTTTTCGACGCCCATTTACGTCGTGTCGAATTTGCTGCTCGTCCTTGTGTTCCTTGTCGGCGACAGCGCAGGTGGTGCTCAACGCTGGATTGACCTTGGCTTGCTTCGCTTTCAACCTTCTGAAGTCGCGAAAATCGCCGTCGTCCTGTCACTTGCCTCACTGTTTGCGGCTTCAGACACTCCGATCCGTTGGGTGACCGTTGCAAAGGCGCTCCTGCTCGTCGGGCTTCCAGCAGGATTGATCTTTCTCCAACCCGATCTTGGCACCACGCTGGTCTTTGCGTTTGTGCTCATCGCAATGCTTTTTGTTGGTGGAGCGACCACCCGTCAACTGGCGTTCCTCCTGGTTGCGATGATCATCGTGACCGTTGGGATGTTCCAACTCGACCTTATGAAGGACTATCAAGTCGATCGGCTCACGGCATTTGTCGATCCAAGCGCACACGAACTGAGTCTCTCCTACAACCAGATTCAGTCAGAGATAGCAATCGGTTCCGGTGGAATGTTCGGCAAAGGCCTGTTTGAAGGCTCCCAGACCAATCTGCAGTTTGTACCTGTGCAGTCCACGGATTTTATCTTTACCGCCGTCGGTGAGCAGTTCGGTTTTGTCGGATCGGTCACGGTCATAGCGTTGTTTGGAATGATGCTGTGGCGACTCCTGATGATCGCCCTCAGCGCAAGAAACCGCTTCGGGTTCTTGGTCGCAATAGGGATTGCATCGCTGCTGGCATTCCACATCTTTATCAATATCGGCATGACGATACGGATTATGCCGGTCACAGGTCTTCCGCTGCCGTTCATGTCCGCCGGTGGAACTGTGTTTGTGGTGATGAGTGCAGCCCTCGGGCTAGCCCACTCGGCATGGATCAGGCGGGCTCCTGCGCCTGGAGAAGGCCCCACAACGTAACAGGATTGCTCTCGTCTCTGTGAACCTTCGCTACGAGGGGTTGCTATGGTCGCACCCATGCAACGAAGAGCGGATCAGGGATGGGTCGAGGTCATTGCAGGACCGATGTTCTCCGGCAAGAGCGAAGAGCTGATCCGCAGGGTTACTCGCTACCACCTGGCGCGAGTGCCGACTCAAACGTTCAAACCTGCTCTCGATGTCCGATACGCGGTGAGCGAAGTCGTGAGCCATTCTCGCCACAGCACGAGCGCCACACCGGTCGGCTCGTCTGAGGAACTTCTCAAATCCGTCGACGATCGCACCGTCGTCATCGGTGTCGACGAGGGCCAATTCTTCGACGACGGGCTCGTCGAGGTTGCCGCGATTCTTGCAGGCGCTGGGAAGAACATCATCGTCGCGGGACTCGACCTCGATTACCTTGGCCGACCGTTCGAGCCGATACCGTCTCTGATGCTCCGCGCCGAGTACGTCACAAAGGCGCTTGCTGTTTGCCATCGCTGCGGAGGGCCTGGACTCTTCACCCAAAGGGTTGTCCAAAGCGACGAGCTCGTGGTACTCGGAGCCGCCGGTGCGTATGAAGCGAGATGCAGGCGGTGCTTCGACCCGCACGAAGCCGAGCAGCAGCAGCTCGACGTCGAGGTTGCTACTCCGGCCTAGGGAAAAGCATCCGCAAGATTGCGTCTCGGTGTGGCTACTCTTCGAAAGTCGCGCCACATCGCGTGGCCGTAAGATTTCCTATTCAGGACGGGCTATGACCGTCGTCCAAACGCTTGAGCCACAGACGCAATACGCGCTCTGCTGTCTCGCGAAGGACCCACTCATGATTTCTCACAGTGAGTTGAAAGACGTCGCCCTGATGTACCGATCGACTCGTTGTCGGTCGCCCCTTGCATACGCATCCATATGTCGTGTGAGTGTCCATCGAAAAAGTCCCGAATTGGATGGAACACATGCCCACCCCAACCGGTGGCCAAAGGAGTTAATCCATGGGACTTTTCAAGAAGAAGGCCCCCCGCGTTGTCCGCAAGGGGGACGCAGGAGTAGAGCGGTCGGTGAAGACGGTGGGCGGCAAAGAGTTCACTATTCGCAGACCCACAAAACCGCAGCCGGCGAAGAGCGCAACCGCCACACAGAAGCGGTCGCCTAAGCGCGCGAAGCCAAATCAGCAGCAGTCTCGCAGAGGCGGCTCTGGACGGAGCCAGTCGCAGGGAGTTCGGAGACGACCACCCGCTGAGATTGTCGAGCCGCCAGAGACTGCTCGGAAACAGATGCTTGTACGCAAGAGTCCTCACCAGACCCAGATTGTGGTCCTCGAGGGTCCAGTGCTTGTGGAGCACTATGTGGCAAGTTCCGAGCGCAAGTCGACCGTCGGCAACGTGTACGTCGGAAAGGTGCGCAATGTGCTGCCTGGCATGGAGGCGGCGTTCATAGACTTTGGAGAGGGAAAGAACGGCGTTGTCTATGCAGGCGACATCAACTACTCCGAGTACAACCTCAACGGCAAGCCGAGACGCATCGAGAATGTGATGAAGCCTGGGGACCCGGTGCTGGTTCAGGTTGTCAAAGACGCCATGGGTCACAAAGGCGCACGTCTTACCAATCAGATCAGTCTTGCTGGAAGGTATCTCGTACTTGCTCCGAACGAGGATGTGCGCGGTATCTCTCGGCGGCTCTCGGATGACGAACGGAGACGCCTGCGCGAGGTCGTTGGTGATCTACGACCCAAGGGCACCGGCATCATCGTCCGGACGGCGGCCGAAGGCGCAAGCCGCGAGGACATCAAGGGAGACATCGACAGGCTCAAGGCGATCTGGGACAAGATCGAAGTTGACCGGCAGACAGCGAATGCACCGGAACTCATATACGAAGAGCCGCCCCTTGTTCTCAGAGTTATACGCGAACACTTCACGAGAGACTTCAAACGGCTGCTGATCGACGACTCAGGCACCTACGACGAGGTTCTCGAGTACCTGAAGGGAACTGAAGCCGACCTCGTTGACCGAGTAGACATGTATACCGACGAGCTTGCGCTCTTTGAGAGGTACCACGTCGAGGATCAGCTGAGGAAGGCTCTCGACCGCAAGGTTTGGTTGCCTTCTGGTGGGCACCTCGTCATCGATCGTACCGAAGCGCTCACGGTGATTGATGTCAACACCGGGCGGTTTGTCGGCTCAACGAATCTTGAGGAAACGGTGTTTGAGAACAACCTTGAGTCAGCGGAAGAGATTGCGCGCCAGCTCAGACTCCGAGATATCGGCGGCATCATCGTCATCGACTTCATTGACATGGAGGACTCAAAGAGCCAGGAGGCCGTCCTTTTGAGGCTGCGCGAGCACCTTGCCAAGGACAAGACACGGACACAAGTGTTCGAGGTCTCGCACCTCGGGTTGGTTGAGATGACACGAAAGAATGTTTCTGCCGGATTGCTTGAATCCTTTTCGGAGATGTGCCCCCACTGCAACGGTCGTGGCGTACTGCTTCACGAGGAAGCTGCCGCCACTGGGATCCCCGCCCACGATGCAGCTGTCACAGAGGCTTCTGACTGACTTCAGACGAGTACGGTTCGCCCGGAATGGGGGTGACGGAATACGGCCGATGTCGGCTAGTATTGCGGCTGCGTCCGATGAAGGGCGAGCAACCGCGTCGGATTGTAAGATGCTCCGACTTTTGAGAATTACCAGGGATTATGTACGCGATTATCCGCGCCGGTGGAAAACAGGCAAAGGTTGAGGAGGGCGATGTGCTTGATGTCGAGCGCATCAAGGCCTCCGACAAGGTGACATATACACCGTTGCTCATCGTTTCCGACGCTGGCAAAGTCATCTCCGACAGAGCCATCCTCAACAAGTCGTCAGTCACCGCCGAGATCATCGGTGATTCTGCTGGTCAGAAGATTGACATCTTCAAATACAAGAACAAGACCGGATATAGGCGCCGTCAGGGTCATCGTCAAAAGTACACAACGATCAAGGTCACGAAGATCACGACTGGTCGTGCAACGAAGTCGAAGGCGGAGAAGGCTGAAGAGCCAGATGCCGTAGTCGAAGCCACCGAGGAGGCATAGAGATGTCAAAAACCAAAGCTTCCGGTTCAACGAGGAACGGCAGAGACTCGAAGGCGAAGCGTCTGGGTCCAAAAGTGTTCGACGGTCAGACCGTCAACGCCGGAGCCATCATTGTGCGTCAGCGCGGCACGCGGATTCACCCCGGCGACAACGTTGGGCGTGGGGGAGACGACACGCTCTACGCAATGTCGGAAGGCAAAGTCAAGTACGGATCCCGCAGAGGCAGGCGTCAGGTCTCAGTTCTCATCGACTCCTGAGCACAATAAATTCTGATTGAAAGGGTCGGCCTTGCGGCCGGCCCTTTTGCGCAGACGACCACGAGATTACCCGCCAAACTTGGCGGCAAAGTGAACGGAGAACGATGTTCGTCGACAGGGTGAACCTGACGCTACGAGGAGGCAACGGCGGGGCCGGCGTCTCAGCGTTCATGCGCCGCAAAGGACTGCCGAAGGGGAGACCCAACGGTGGTTCTGGAGGCTCAGGTGGTTCCATCATTCTTGAAGCCGATGCCAACGTCCCAACACTTTTGCGGTACGACAGGCACCCGATCTGGAAGGCAGAAGGGGGCACCCACGGCGAGGGGGAGCTCAAGCACGGCAAACGGGGCCAGAATCTTGTCCTGCCGGTTCCCCTCGGAACGATGGTTATCGATAAAGATGGCATCCTGTTTGCTGACCTTGTCGAAGAGGGTCAACAGGTTGTTGCATGCGCCGGTGGCAAGGGAGGCAGGGGGAACGCGGCGTTCGTCTCTCCTGCTCGAAAAGCCCCGACATTCGCTGAGCAGGGTGAGTACGGCGAGGAAATTCTCGTAACTCTCGAGCTGAAGCTGCTTGCTGACGCCGCTCTTGTCGGCTATCCCAATGCAGGAAAATCAACACTTATCTCGCGAGTGTCGGCAGCCAAGCCTCGGATCGCCGACTATCCGTTCACGACTCTTGAACCAAACCTCGGGGTCGTCAAGGTCGGCGATCGCGAGATCGTCCTTGCTGATATACCGGGCCTCATCGAAGGAGCGGCGTCTGGCAAGGGCCTTGGGCACGAGTTTTTGCGCCACACCGAGCGCGCTCGCGCACTCGTGGTGCTTATCGACCCGAGCTCCCTTCAGACGGACTCTCCTCAACGTCAACTCGAGGTGCTCCTCAACGAACTGTCACTCCATGACCCGGCGCTTGCAGCACGGCCCCGCGTCGTTGTGCTCTCGAAAGCGGAGCTCCTCTCTGTCGAGGAAATTGAATCGCTTGGGTTGGACGAGAGCATCCGGATCATCTCCGCCATGACCGGAGCAGGGCTCGACGACCTGATGTACGAAGTTGCCGAATTAGTTGGTCAGGTCAAGGCAGAGGCGACCGAGCGAGAAGGGTACGTACTCCATCGACCCCTCAGGGACGAATTCACCGTCAGGCGCGACGGCGCTGAGTGGGTCGTTGAGGGCGTGGCCGCAGTTCGGGCAGTCAATCTTTCAGACCTAACGGACCCAGACGCTGCCGACTTTGTTGCGCAGAGACTTGTCGCGAGCGGGATTGTCGCAGGTTTGGTGCAGGCTGGAGCGGTGACAGGCGACGACGTCAAGATCGGCTCCATTGTCTTTACGTTCGATCCCGATGCTGAGGGAGACGAAGAGGCTTTCGTATGAGACAGCCGGTCGCTGCTGGGTTGCCAATCGTCGTCAAGGTTGGCTCTTCGAGTCTCACGAATACTGTTGGGGGCCTCGACGACGCTGCGGTCGAGAGTGTCGTGCGACAGGTTGCATCCATGACTCAAGCCGGTCATCCGACGGTTCTTGTCACATCGGCAGCGATAGCGGCGGGGCTCCCCGCCCTCGGAATGAAGCAACGCCCGACAGCGATTGCAGATCTTCAGGTTGCAGCGGCGGTGGGACAGACCAAGCTGATGGAGCGATACTCCTCCCTCTTCAGCGAACACGGCTTTGAGGTCGGGCAAGTCCTCCTGACCAAGGACGTGCTTGGCAACCGAAACCAGTACCTCAACGCACGAAATGCTCTCGTTCGGATGCTCGAGTTCGGCGTCATTCCCGTCGTCAACGAGAACGACACGGTGGTCGTCGATGAAGTCAAGTTCGGTGACAACGACAGGCTCGCCGCAATCGCTTCGCATCTCATCAGCGCTGGCATGCTCATCATTCTCACCGACACATCCGGCTTGTTCACTGAAGACCCTCGGCTGACTTCAGAGGCCAAGCTCCTTACCGCCATCACTCATTCGGACGAAGTGCTCGACCGAATCAGGATGACCGATGGCAGAGGTGCTTTCGGATCTGGAGGTGTTGCGACGAAGGTTATTGCAGCCCGTATGGCCGCGTTCTCCGGCATCCCGACAGTGATTGCATCTGCGCGTGAACCCGACGGAGTGAGACAGGCCGTGGCGGGAGAGGCTGTTGGGACATGGGTCAGTCCTCGTCAACCACCGCTCAATGCACGCAAACTCTGGATTGCATTCGGTCTGCCAGCGTCTGGTTCAGTCTCAATTGACAAGGGTGCTGTCGACGCTCTTACCTCAGGTGGTCGGTCCCTGCTCGCCGTCGGTGTCAAAGCAGTGACCGGTTCGTTCGACCGAGGCGACGCAGTCGAAGTTCTTACAGCCGAAGGCACATTGTGCGCCAAAGGCATCACCCGGGTGTCGTCCCAGGAAGCCCTCGCGATGGTCCAGAATGGTGGAAGCGCCGTAGGCACAGAAGTTGTTCACAGAGATGATCTCGTGGTGATGGTCTGATGCCGAGAGCGCGATTCGTGAGCAGTAGCTGACTCGCTACCCTGCCAGCATGACAGGCGAATGGACCACCCCCCAGGATGTTGCATCGGCCCTTGAATCAGTCGGCTACTTGGCAGATGCTCGCATCGCTCAGGTGGCGTTCCTCGCCAATGCCTTGAGCAAACCAATCCTTGCCGAAGGCCCGGCAGGTGTTGGCAAGACGGCGCTCGCGTTGGCTCTCGCCGAGGCGACCGGTCGCCGCTTGGTCAGACTCCAGTGTTACGAAGGCCTCGATGAGGCAAAAGCCCTCTACGAATGGGACTACCACAAGCAACTGCTCCGACTCCAGTCGGAAGAGGGAGCGGCATGGGACGAAATCGAGGGCGACATCTTTTCAGAGTCGTTCCTGCTCACTCGCCCACTGCTCGAAGCGATTCGATCGAAAGAGCCCGTTGTGCTCCTCATCGACGAGGTAGACCGGGTCGAGGTCGAAACCGAGGCCCTCCTGCTTGAAGTGCTCGATACCTACCAGGTGACGGTGCCCGAACTTGGTACGATGACCGCTGTCACCACGCCAATCGTTGTCCTCACATCAAACAACACCCGCGAGCTCTCGGAGGCGCTGAAACGACGGTGTTTGTATCTCTATGTGCCGTACCCCTCGATTGAACGTGAGCGGGCCATTCTCGTATCTCGAATCCCGGACCTTCCAGAGAAGCTCGCAGACAAGATAGCTCGCACCGTTTCAGCGATTCGTCAGCTACCGCTGCGCAAGGCACCTTCGGTGTCTGAAACCATCGATTGGGCGAGGACGCTCATTGCTCTCGGCATTGAGGATGTCAACGACGAGGTCACCTCCGACACGATCAACGTCCTTCTGAAGTATCAGGTCGACATTGACCGGGCTGCCAAGGAATTCTCGCTCGACACACCGGACGGCTGACCATGATCGATTCGCTTTCGGGTTTTGTCGCCGAACTGCGAGAGATCGGGATCCCTGTATCGATGGTCGAAGCGATCGATGCAGCCATAGCGATAGAGCACACCGATCTTTCAAAGGCTGACAACCTCAGGGCAACTCTTGGCGCAACACTTGTCAAGAATTCCAGGCACTACCCGGCATTCGATGCAGCATTTGACGTGTTCTTCGGCCTGAGGCTCGCGTCCCCGACCGGCACCGATCGCGAACGTGATGGGGACGGTGGTCCGTTTGCTGCTGGTTCCGGCGGGGGAGCAGGCAGCGGGTCAGATGAGATAAGCGACGCGATCCTGAGAGCGCTTCTCGCCGGCGATCATGATGCACTCCGCAGACTGGTTGCGGCGGCAGTCGACATGTACGCAGGCATGCAGCCAGGTCGCCCTGTCGGAGGGAGGTACTACGCATACCGGGTGCTTCGTAGGCTCGACAGCGACCAACTCATGGTCAGGCTGTTGGTCGCCCTTGGTGCGGCGCACACCGAGTCAGAACTCGAAGACCGGACCGTGCACGCCAGTGCAGAAGAACTGGTCGACCAGATGCGCAGCGAAGTCGAAAGGGAAATCACATCTCGCCTCGTCGCCGATCGGGGAGCGGCTCAGGTTGCGGCAACCCGCCGGATGCCTCTCATTGAGGACACGAATCTCGTGCACGCGACGCGGACCGAGATTGAGGAAGTCGAGAGGGCCATCGCCCCCCTCGCTCGCAAGCTTGCCACGCGGCTCAGTCAGCAGCGTCGTCACGGCGAGAAGGGACGTCTCGATGTTCGGCGCACCATCAGGCGCTCCTTGTCCCACGGCGGCGTGCTGCTGGAGCCGCAATTCAAGAAGCCGAGAAAGTCGAAGCCAGAGTTTGTGGTGCTGTGTGATGTTTCTGGGTCGATGGCGACCTTCGCAAGATTCACCATGCAGCTCGCCTACGCAATCTCTTCGGAACTTTCGAAGGTGCGAGTGTTCGCGTTCATTGACGGCCTGGATGAAGTGACCGAGTACTTCGGCCCGGGTGTTGACTTCGCAGAGGCCCTGATGTCGATGAGCAGCGAAGCCGATCTCGTCCGAAGCGACGGGCATTCAGACTATGGGCGGTCGTTTCGTGATATGTGGGAAAACTATGCTGATGCCGTGACATCGAAATCGACCGTGATAGTCACGGGGGATGCGCGCAACAATTACAGGGATCCGGGATCTGAGTATCTCGATCGCATCGCTGAACGATCGAGAGCCCTGTTCTGGCTCAACCCCGAGCCACGACGGTTCTGGGACACCGGCGACTCGGTGATGTCGCGGTACGCGCAAGCGTGCGACGCTATCGACCAGGTGCGCACCCTGAGGCAACTCGAAAGGTTCGTGGAGAGGGCCGCCCTCCCTGCAGCCCGCCGCTCAAGGCTCGTTTCATAGCTGAAGCTGGGCAGTCGAACTCATTAAGAGGGCGCTAATGCGTGCCGATACCAGAAGCAATGCCCCCGGCAGCAGCTGCGGTTTAGCACCGCGAGGAGGTTTCGTGACAAAGGTTCTCGTCGTTGACGACTCGCATGTCCTGAGACGACTGGTCGAGATTGCTCTTGAGCCACTTGGCCTTGATGTCTACACGGCTTCGTCTGCTGCTGATGCCAAGGATGTCATTGAATCCGTGGTGCCCGATGTGGTTCTCTTGGATGTGGGACTTCCGGACGAAAACGGAATCGGTGTTCTTAAGTGGGTGAGGCATGACCCTCGGTATGACGGTGTTGCGGTTGTGATGGCGTCTGGCTACGCCCGAACCGAAGAGATAGATGAGGCCACGGCCGAGGGTGCCGTCGGTTATCTGATAAAGCCGTATTCACTCGATGATGTCCGCTCGGTCGTATTGGAGTTTGCCCCTACCAGCGGCCGGGTGACCGGCTAGTTCCTGTCCCACGCTTGAGATAGGGTGACTCATGTGGCGCGGTGCGAGGTGCAATCATCGGCGTCCTCATTGTTTCCATCGTTCTCGGCATGTCCTTAACGTGCTCATTTGCTGGATCAAGCCCATCGGTAATCCTTCGCCCGTTTGAGCCAGTTGGTCTGTACGCCGGTCATTGGGGTGTAGATCTCGCATCACCGCTCGGTTCGCCGGTGCTAGCGGTGACAGGCGGCACTGTGTCATTCGCAGGCTCGGTAGCAGGAAGACGTTCGGTCACCGTCTCCATCGGACAGGCTGTCAAGATCTCGTACTCCTACCTCGATTCAATCTCTGTGTCCACCGGTCAGGTCGCAAGGGTCGGTTCTCGTATCGGTACCTCCGGCTATCACGGTGGCAGCCAGGCATTCCATCTGTCTCTTCGGGTCAACGATCGGTATGTGAATCCGCTGATGCTGTTTCGATGTCTGGGCCCTCCATCGCCAGGGCTGCAGCTAGCGCCCCGCACATCAACCTATCCTCAAGGTCGTGTACGGAATACTCGGCGGAACTTTCGACCCACCCCACATGGCGCATCTGGCGGCTGCTCATGCGGCGTTTGAGCAGATGGATCTCGATCATGTCAGGTTGGTCCCTGCGCGTGATCCGTGGCAGAAGTCTGATCTGGTCGTGGCATCGGCGAGTCACCGGTGGGCCATGACGCTCCTCGCAGCGGCCGAGGCACCGTATCTCGTTGCCGACGACACCGAGATGACCCGGAGCGGTCCCACATACACGCTCGACACGCTCGAGGCGCTCGCAAAGGGCGAATTCGAAAACGATCCTGTTCTGATTCTGGGATCGGACTCCGCTGCCCTCATTCCGTCGTGGCATCGAGCTGACGAAGTGCTCGCATCGGTCCGAATCGCGGTTGTTCTGAGACCGACAGTCTCGTTCGAGGCTGTGACCGCTGCGATCGGCGATTCATATGTCGCCCTCGACATGCCGACCCTCGATCTGTCTGCAACTCAGATTCGGGAACATGTCAGCGCTGGCCGCTCGCCTGGCTTCCTTGTCCCAGACAGCGTCCGGTTCTACATCGAAACGAATGGACTGTACCGACACAACGATGATTCGACCTAGGTTTCGGGGTTGCTTGGTCGCATGATTGCTAGGGTTCTGTCGAATGAGTAGCCACCAGCCCAAAGCAACAGACGAAGCAGTTGCAACCGCACGGGCCGCGGCTGAAGCCATTTCGGAAAAAAACGGCGAAGATATCCAGCTGCTTGACCTTTCCGGATTGCTCGTCGTGACCGATGTCTTTCTTATCGCGACGGGTACGTCGACCCGTCATGTCAAGACGCTCGTTGACGATGCCTCTGATGCCCTGCGCGCCATTGATCGCAAACCGATTCGCCGAGAGGGTATGGAGCACGGAGAGTGGGTTCTCCTGGACTACGGGGATGTGGTGATCCATGTCTTTGAACGAGAAACCCGTGAGTACTACGACCTCGAGAGACTGTGGGCAGATGCCCCTCGGATCGCCTTTGAACCAAGCTCGACAGCAGTCGACTCCTGATACTATTTCGATTTCGTGGGGTTGTAGCTCAGCCTGGCAGAGCACTTGACTGGCAGACACTTCAGGGCCAGATTAGAGCCAGTCGTACCAACGCTTCCATCGGGCTACATGTGATACGTACCAAGGGTTGTGGGCGATTCACCATGCGGGGCCTTGCCACCACTGGCCGCAGGTGGCGGACTGAGATACAGGCTCAAACCAACAACGCGACCAACAACGCGTGGGTCGCTGAGCCTCACACAAAACCACGCATAATGAATGTGATTTCAAGGGGTCATTGCATCGCTTCGGCGAGTTTGTCTGATGGTGTCATCCCTCCAAGGGTTT
>JAQCAA010000055.1 GCA_027728645.1 Actinomycetota bacterium
GGCAACGGCCCTCAAAGATCGTGGCGCCGATTTTGTGGCAGTCTCGATCCACTGGGGGAACCAGTACCAAGTGTCACCGACGTCCAGCCAGCGGTCGGTCGCAGACGCCCTGACGCGGTCACCCTTTGTCGACATGATCGTCGGTCACCACGCCCATGTACTCCAGCCAGTGGAGACGGTGAATGGAAAACTCGTCGCCTTCGGCCTCGGCAACTTCCTGTCCAATCAACTCGCGTCGTACAGCGGGCCAAACTCCGAGGACGGAGCTGTGCTGATGGTCCGCCTTCGTCGGGTCGATGACCGCTGGATCGTCTGGGACACGGAGTACATGCCGACATGGGTCCACCGCCGGGCAGGCGACTACATCATCTGGCCAGTCATCGGACCCAACCCTGAAGACCTGTCGCCGAGGTACCAACAGTCATCAGCCAGGCGGACACTCAAGAATCTGACCTTTGATGGCGAGCAGGTTGCTGGAATGTCTGCTCCCACCGCGATCGCCTGGCTACAAGCAGACCCCAGACCAGCGATGTTCGACCTCAACCGCTAAACGCAACCATTTCTGCCGGCTTGGAATCCGATTGGGCGCGACTAGCCGATCATCTCGAATTCGGCGAACGTTGTGCCGTCGCTGAAGACAAGCTCGTGGACCACGATGTCGTATCCACCACTATCAAGTGCGTTGATGGTCATAGAACCTGCTAATGCAAAGTCAGTGCCGAGGACTTCGATTGGTCCAGGTCCGTCGATATCGAAGTACCGAAACCGGGGCGCTTCGCACCGGGGTTTGACGTGATCCAATCCGCCCGCAGATCTAACAATATTCCGCAGTGGTGAGCGACTGCCGTCAGGAGTCGACGGCGTCTAGATCAATGTTGATACCGTCGTAGATCGCGTCGTAATAGAAGCCGTCGGTGACGTAGTCGGGATTCCAGTCGCGACTTCCGTCGTCAGCGGTCCGGTAGACGTACGGGGACACGTGCAAGCGCTCGTGGTGGAACCGACCTTCTCTTCCAGCCAGAATCTCGGCGCCATCGCCGTAGAACATCAGGCCCTCATCAGAATTTACTTCGTGCTGGGGGGCCATATCGGCATGCTCATGACTGACATTCAGGACCTTGTGACCAATCTCGTGAGCGATCGTCTTCCAAGAGTTCTCGCCTTTCACAAGATCAGTGATTGTGATGACACCACGCAGATGCCGAGGCATGGTTGATCCGTACATATACCCAGGGAACGAGAGACCACCTGTCGAAATCGTCTTGAGCTGCCAGGTGCGAAAGTCGAGCTGCTCGAAGAACGACATGAACACATCCTGGAGAACCACGATGTGGACGATGCGGTCTGCCCCAGGAACGTTGGCGACCATGGCGTTGAACGCTGCTTCTGCATCTGGCGGCAAGCTCGAGGGGTGCCGCTCAGCTTCGACGTACATGTTTGCGAATCCCCTCGGGAGATGCGACTCGCTGCCTGTCGAATTAATGGAGAACAACCGCGTGTCAAGGTGCCCTGTCTTGAAGAAGACCAGTTTGAGCTGAACGCCGTTATTTGCGAAAACCTTCTTTGCCTCACGAAATCCGTGAACCATCAGGTCGATATTCACCTTCTCGCGGTGCGCCTTGTCGAGATTGTCCGGGTAATACATCGCGACATCCACGGTCGGTGTCGCTGGCTCAAGATCTGAATTGATCTGGTCCACATCCACAGACGGGGCATTGAGCCATCCATTTGGTCGAACAGCGTCCAGCGAGTCCGTCATGGTCGTGCCACCTGTTCCACGTTCAACCTCACACTTCGCCCAAATCGATACCGGCGACCTGCCTTGCGTACACCCGCGCTGGGTGATCGCGGGGCAACTCGCGGTATGAGAATGCATCCCCACGCGCCGCTTCCTCTGCAAGATGAGCAGGCGCTCCGCGGAAGCCTGCCTCCATCTCCTCTCGAGTTTCGCTGCCTTCATTGAGAATCAAGATCGTGGCGTCCTCGTCAAACGGAGTTTCAAAGCCCGTAGGAACATCCGCTGGGAAATGGAACAGGTCATTCGGGCCGATCACCGTGCGCACAGGCTCTCCGTCCTCAGTCGTGCAGAACACCCATCGGCCAGACACGGTGTAGATGATGCTTTCGGTGTCGTGCGGATGGGCATCGAGGTATTGGCCCGCGTGAAGGACGATCACATGTGACCGAATCCTGTTTCCTGACAGCAGCGGCACCAACGTCCCTTCCACGGTGTGCACCCCTGGTTGGGCCCCGATGTCTCTCAGCACCCTGCAATCCCCGATTGGCTCAAGGTTGACAGGTGCCAGTGACACTTCCGTTGGCTCATTCGTATTGGTCATTCAGATCCCTTTCTTCTGGTTCTTGGTAGGCGGAGCAGTGAGTTCACAATTTCAGTTCGGAGTTAGAGACGTGGATTGATTCGTTCCTCCATAGCGAATGCGACGAGTGCGAATCCAAGGGATGCCACCATGATCATGATGCCCGGAGGCAACACCCACCACTTCCAGGCAGGCGTAAGGAACGCGCCGCGAGATTGAGCCCAAAACAGGATTGAGCCCCAACTCTTCTGAAGCGGGTCACCTAGCCCGAGGAAACTCAGCGCAGCCTCAAGCAGAATCGCCGTCGAAACCGCCCTCACGAATGTGCCCGTCGCCAGAAGGGCCGTTCTGGGGAGCACGTGACGCATGATTGCCCACCGATCCGGTGCACCCATCGTTCGCGACGCTAGGACATACTCCCGCGAGCGCAGCGACAAGACTTGAGATCTGATGATGCGTGATGGCCCAGCCCAAATCAGGACACCGATCACAACGATCGTGTTCAGAAGGCTTCTGCCGAGGTAAGCCGCCAGAATGATGAGCAGAGGCAGGAACGGCAGAATGAGGATGACGTCGACGCCTTGCATCAGGAACCTGCCGAGACGCTTCGGGTAGTAGCCGGCGAGGACGCCAACGGAGGTGCCAAGGACGAGCGCCACGAGCGCCGCAACGATCCCAACCGTCAGCGACACTCGTGCCCCATAGATCAGCTCCGACAGCAAGTCTTGGCCAACATCGTTCGTACCCAACAGGTGCGCGGCGCTTGGTGGCTGGAACGGCAATCCGACCCTCTCAGTCGGGTCGTAGGGTGCAAACCAGGGTGCACCGATCGCCATCACGACGAGGAACAGAACCATCCCACCGCCGAGCATCCCTAATCGGTTCGCAACCTTCGGGCTGCGTTTCTTCGTGCGTTTTCTATTCAGCAGCTTCATCGGACACGCATCCTCGGGTCGAGAATCGGATAGAGCAGATCAGCAACGAGGTTCGCCACCAACACAGCAACCGTGAACACCAAGAAGGTGGCCTGCATTACGGGATAGTCGCGCCCAGATACCGCCTCGAATATCAGTCGGCCCAATCCGGGGTACGAGAACACCGTCTCGATGATCACCGACCCACCAAAGGCGAATGCAAACCTGATGGCGAGAAACGTCACCACCGGGGCGATCGCGTTCCTTGCAACATGCCCAAAGAGCACCCGTGCCTCGGAGGCGCCCTTCGCTCTGGCGGTTCGAATAAAGTCGCTCCCCAGAACTTCGAGCATGGCGTACCGCATTGTGAGATAGACACCAGGGATCGAAAGAACCGTGAGTGTGACAATCGGCAGGATCGCATGCTTGGCGATGTCCCCGATGTGACCCCACCCCTCGAAGTCAGACGCTGGCGTCACCGCTCCGAACGAGGGGAACCAACCCAGCTGCACAGAAAAAACAGAAATCAGGAGCATTCCTAACCAGAACGACGGTAGAGACTGGAGGGAAATCATTCCTGTGAGAAGACTGAGGTCAGATTTCTTGCCTCGTCGCCAGGCGGAGAAGCCGCCGAGAACAATTCCGACGACTGCCGAAACTGCAAGCGAACCGACCGTGATGAGCAGGGTCCAAGGCAAGCGCTCCATGATCATTTCAGAAATCTGGCGCTCAGACCGAAACGAGAATCCTAGATCGAGGCGCAGTACCGACCACCAGTAGTCAATGAATTGCTGGATCAGCGGTGCATCGAGACCAACCGCCTCGATTACTTCTGCGCGTTCGGCGGGTGTCATTAGCCCTACGTCGACTCCCGCGAGCAGCGCGAGAGGGTTACCTGGCATGAGCCGTGGGAGCATGAAATTAAGACTCACGGCTACGACAAAAACCGCGAGATATCGAAAGATGTTACGTAGCCCGAGTGGCCTCATCTGTTGTCCATGGGCGAACCTGGTTCGTGGGGAGGCATAAACCTACCTCCCCACGAACCAGTCAGTTCCTCTCTACCTACGGCCTAGCTGAGGCAGGAAGCAAGGACACCTTGCTCACGATGCCTTGGCCGGCAATGAACTCCCAGTCTGCGTAGACCTCGGAGTTGTACACGTATGCGCCATCTGGATAGGCCAGCAGCACGAACGGTACTTGGTCAGCAAGGAGCACCTGGAGATCGCCGATGAGCTGCTGTGATGTCGCAGGATCAGCTTCGGTCAACAGCTGGCTTGAGATCGCGTCGACCTCAGCGTTGCTGAACCCAGTCAGGTTCAAGAAGCCGATTCCAGGGTCACTGTTCACGAGGTCCGCAATACGGATCGTATTCGCCTGCACAGGTGCAGACCAACCCCAAACCGCGATGTCGTAATTCCGCCCGTTGTTGATGTCGAACCCTGGCCACACGGCCTCTTCCCACGTTGCTGTCTCAACCGACACCACTGTGATTTCGATTCCCACGTCACCGAGCATTGCCGCCGTGAGCTCCGCAATGCGAAGGCGAAGCGAATCGCTGGAGTTCGTGATCATGTCAAAGGACATTGGCTCTCCGCCGAATTCCCGAATGCCATCACCATCAGTGTCGATGTACCCAGCTCCTTCGAGCAGGGCGTTCGCGGCAGCAGGGTCGAAGGTCGCCTCAACCGCTGGGTTGTATGCCGGCTTTCCAGGATGGACCCACCCAGGGCTTCCAACTGTTGCCGCACCGAGATAAACGGTGTCAACAATGTCTTGGCTGTCAATCGCAAGCGACATCGCCTGACGTACTACAACATCGCTAAACGGTGCTTTTGAGGCATCGAAGTTGATCATCTGGGTCGTGAATTCAGGACCCTGCGATATATCGAGAGGATCTTGGGCATCAAGCAGAGCGATCTGCTCTGGACTCACCCGCTCGAAGCTCACATCAACCTCACCCGAACGAATCGCCGCAAGAGCTCCGGCATCGTCGGCGAAGACGATGACCACAAGCTCGTCAACTGCAGGAACTCCGCGGAAGTAGTCCGGATTCGAAACGAATCGGTAGAACTGATCAGACTCATACTCCGTCATCATGAACGGTCCGGAGCCAACATTTGTCGAGATGTCGAATGCTCGTTCCCCTGGATCATCGATGCCTTCCCAAATGTGCCTCGGGATGATTGGAATGTCAGCCAGCGCTACGAGATCGAACGCAGGGTTCGGAGCAGCGAGGGAGATGACAATGCCGTTGTCGCCAGACACCGCTATGGCGACGACGCCTCGAAGGTCTCGAGAGAAACGGCCTGTAGCTTTCTCGATGAAATAGTCAAGCGAGAACTTGACATCGTCCACCGTCAAAGGCGTGCCGTCGTGCCATGAGGCGTTGTCAACAATCGTCAACGTGTATTCAGTCAGGTCACCGTTCGCACTGATCGTATCGGCGAGCCAAGGCTGCGGGACACCGTCGGCGTCCAGCTGCATCAGCGTGTCGTACTGCATCATCAACAGGTTCCAGCCGGGGAATCCACTGATGTATGTGTATGGGTTTATCGTGTCTTCGTCGCCAGTAATGGCCGCGCGTACGACGACTGGCTCGGCAGGCGTTGCAGCCGTTGTGGTTGTCGGATCGCCGGCGAGGGTCGTTGTTGGGTCACCGCCGGTCACTGTGGTTGTTGTTGGATCAGATTCCGAACTGCATGCCGCCGCCACCAAAGTGAGGCAGGCAATCAAGATCGGGATTGACAATCGCTTTTTCATGTGATGCATCTCTCCGTTTGCTGTCTGTTGTTTGTCGTGGTTTGCCGTGCTGTCTTGTGAGTTGTATTCATCTAGCCGCCCTGTTCCGCGAGCAGCCCGAGGTCGCCCCGAATATCGCCCTCTCCAGCTAAGAATGATTGATCGGTGGAAGCCTCGACAAGGTGACACGCAACCCAACGATCGGTGTCAACCACGCGTAGCTCTGGGATGATCTCGTCGCAGAGGCCTATAACAGCAACTGGGCATCTCGTGTGGAACCGACATCCGGTCGGTGGATCCGATGGATCCGGCAAGTCGCCTTCCAGAGGAGGCGCAAGAGCGATCGACGACGAAGGATCAGGGACCGGGACCGCTGCCAGCAGCGCCTTCGTGTACGGATGGAGAGGGGTCTCGTATATGTCGTCGCGTGGCGCACGCTCAACAACCTGGCCGAGATACATCACGGCGACCTCGTGGGAGATGTGCCGAACGACAGCCAAATCGTGGGCGATGAAGATGAGCGAAACGCCGGTTTCAAGCTGAGTTTCGTGCAGCAGGTTCACAATCTGGGCCTGCACCGAAACATCCAGTGCCGATACCGGCTCATCACATACGATGACTTCGGGATTCGCAGCAAGGGCCCGCGCAATTGCTATCCGCTGACGTTGGCCTCCGCTGAATTCGTGGGGGTGGCGTGTTGCAGCCTCAGCCGGGATTCCTACCTGCCCGAGCAGTTTGGCGACCCTCTCGGATCGTTCGTCCGCCGACCCAATGTTGTGGACCCTCATCGGTTCGGCCACCACGTCGCCGACGCGCATCCCGGGGTTCATCGACGAGAACGGGTCTTGAAAAATCATTTGGACGGTTCGGCGATGCGGCCCGCTGCTCGTGTCGAGGGGCTCACCCTTGATAAGGACCCGCCCGTCGGTCGCCTCGACGAGGCCTACAAGCGCACGTCCAAGAGTGCTCTTACCGCAGCCACTCTCCCCAACGATGCCGAGGGTGCGACCTCGCCGGAGTTCGAGGTCGACTCCGTCAACCGCGAGCACAACAGCCTTGCGCCGAGCCCTTCCGCCGCGTTCGACGGGAAAATGGACCTTGAGCCCTTCGATTGAGACCAGAAGCTCGTCGCCGTGTTCCACCGCTGCCGTGACTTCGCGATCAAGGCTTGGCCACAGATCACCGCCGTCGAGGATGGAAGCGTGATGCACGCAGGCCGAGAACTGGCCTTCTCGGCCGGAAGCCTCCAGCGTGGGAAGTGACGCGACACATGAGTCATCTCCCATTGGGCAACGAGAATGGAATGGGCACGACAGCAGGTCATCAACGAGCTGTACCGGTGTCCCTGGTATCTCTGGCAGCCACTCGGTGCGGATTGTGTCTGTTCGAGGAATCGAATGTAGGAGCCCTGAGGTGTATGGATGTGTCGCGGTGCGGTACAAGTCAGCTGCGTTGCCGGTCTCCACGATTCTGCCGCCGTACATCACGGCGACTCGGTCGGCAATCTCGGCAACGACTCCCAAATCGTGAGTTATCCAGATCACGGCCATCCCAAGATCAGCCTGGAGTTGTTGGACGAGAGTGACAATCTGACGTTGGACCGTGACGTCGAGCGCAGTCGTTGGCTCATCAGCGATCAGCAGTCTGGGGCCGCAAGCGAGGGCAATCGCAATCATTACCCGCTGCCGCATACCTCCAGAGAACTCATGTGGATAGTCCTTCAGCCGTCCGCCGGCGTTCGGAATACCAACCTTGTCGAGCAACTCACCTGCTTGATCCATTGCATCTCTGCGAGAGATCTTTTGGTGAAGGTGTAGGACCTCAGCAATCTGTCTCCCGATCCGGTGGACAGGGTTGAGCGATGACATCGGGTCTTGAAACACCATCCCGATTTCGCCACCGCGGATCGCGTTCATCTTTGAACGACCTAGTCCCACGAGCTCAAGCCCATCGAAAAGTATCGACCCCGTAACGACGGCAGGTGGTGTGGGCACCAGGCCCATCACACTCAACATCGAAACACTCTTGCCGGATCCAGACTCACCCACCAGAGCAAACACTTCCCCAGCCCCGACATTCACATCGATCCCGTTAACAGCTCGAATTTCTCGCCCAGGCGTGTCAAAACGCACGGAGAGATTTCGTATCCTCAGCAAAGAAGAGGGATCCGAACGCGTAAATGCAGATTCTTCGGCTGTCAGTGGGGCCTGAAGTGTCAAGGGACCTCAAGCCTCCCAGCTGCGACAGCGCTCTCTCCTGCCTCGAGTCCGCTGCCAAGCGACGTGCCATCTGGTGCAATCGCTATCACCACGTAGTCGAGCTTCGGAAGGGCCTTCGTAACCGCAGTTTCAACGCTGCGAGCGACCTCGTGGCCTTCGGCAACAGTCAAATCGGGATCAATCCGAACCGTGAAATTCGCGTCGAGGCGGTGCCCGACCCATCGGACTTTCATTTGCTCGATAGACACGACCCCATTCACACTGCCTCCAATCGCCTCGATCCGATCCACCGTTTCGGGTTCCACGCCATCCATGAGCCTACGGAAGACCTTCTTGGACGCATCTCGAAGAACGAATAGAATTGCCACTGTAATCAGTAATCCGATGATCGGATCCGCTGCGGGAAACCCAAGGCCGACACCGATCGCCCCAAGGACGACGGCGAGGGATGTCAGTCCATCGGTGCGGGCGTGGTGCCCGTCAGCTATCAGGGCTGCCGAACCAATTTCACGACCCACGCGGATTCGGTAAATCGCGACCAATTCGTTACCGATCAGGCCCACGACTCCAGCGGCACCGACCAGCCAGAGGTTCTCGACCTGACGCGGGTCGAACAGTCGGTTGATCGACTCCCACCCAGCGATCACCGCAGACAAGGCGATCATGAAGATGATGAACAACCCCGAGAGATCCTCGGCCCGCCTATATCCGTAGGTATACGACCGAGTGGCGGCGCGACGGCCCAAAATGAATGCGATCCACAGCGGTATGGACGTAAGAGCGTCGGAAAAGTTGTGAATCGTGTCAGCCAGGAGTGCGACCGATCCGGTCACCACGACGATCGCGACTTGGGCGAACGCCGTGATGAGAAGCGCCACCAACGAGATCTTTACCGCCTTGATGCCCTTCTCCGAGGATTCAAGTGCGCTGTCCGTCGAATCCGCTGCGTCATGACTGTGCGGAGAGAAGACGGATCGAATACTTGCCAAGACACCTGATCCGTGATCATGGTCATCGTGGTCATGGTCATGGTCGTCATGGCCGTGGTCGTCATGGCCGTGGTCGTCATGGGAGTGGTCGTCATGGGAGTGAGCGCCGGCCCCATCACCAGCGACGTCGTGGGCGTGAGATTCGAGACTTGCATCGGTTATCGATGACGGGTCTTCGTGGTTCAGAGGACTATCCCTTTGCTTGTGACGACTCAGAGCACTACGAGAGATGCTCGATTCGGATTTCAGCAGGATAGCCATGAAATATCAGGGAGGTCAACCTAAAGTGTCGAGGCGACATCATGTTCGGGAATCCCCCGATGGAACCCCACCAAGCGCTACCGACCGCGTGTACGACGCCCTCCGCCGCGACATACTCAGCTGCAAGCTACCTCCCGGCACTCGGATCCTCGAAGGCGAACTCGCAGATCATTTCGAAGTGAGCAAGACGCCCGTAAAGCGGGCGCTCGGCATGCTTATGCATGAAGGCTTCGTTGAGGTCCGGCCACGCCACGGCTATCGCGTCACCGAGATATCTCTGGCAGATGTTCAAGAGATCTATCAACTCCGACAGGTGGTAGAGCCCGCGGCGGCAGAGCTTGCAGCAGCGAACGCGTCTCCAGAACAGCTTCAAGAACTTCGCCGCTTGGTTGAGGAGAGCACCAAAGACTCCTATGAGCAGAAGGTCGACAAGGTTCTACGATTCCACGAAATCCTCGCCGAGGCCTCGGGAAACGACCGGCTATCTGCCGTGATAGGGGGACTCATGGACGAAATGGAGTGCTTGCTGTCTCTCGGGCTAGACATCGAGAAGAGTGTTTCAGTTCAGGCGAGTGAGCACCGCGAGTTGTTGGATGCACTCCTGAAGGGCAATCATCACAGCGCCAGGACCATCGCCGAACACCAGGTCGAAGTCGGCCGGATGAGGATGTTCGAGGCCATTCTCGAGTCGTTGACGGGAACCGGAGGAGCCGCTGATCAGGTGGTGTTGCGGCCAATGGTTGCCCCGCCTGTCACGAAGCCCTGAAGCGATTGTGCGGTGTTGGATCGTTTCGCACTACCCTCACGTTCGTTAGTAACCCCAGCCCGATTTCCTAGCTTGAGTCGACTTCCGACGGAGTTCAGAGACAGCGGCCGTGGGCTTCCAATTCGAATGGAGCCGGAAGAATGAGACTATATGTGGGAAACCTCACATGGAGTGCTACCGAAGAAGAGGTACGCACGTTGTTCGAGACAGTTGGTGCGGTTGAATCCGTAGCACTGATTACAGACCGAGAGACGGGCCGCTCACGCGGTTTCGCATTTGTTGAAATGAGCCCTGAAGACGCTCAGAAGGCAATGCAAGAGCTCGACGGTCACGATGTGGGCGGACGCAATCTACGCGTCAACGAAGCACAGGAACGCCAGGAACGGCGCCCGCGCTACTAAGCCTAAATCAAACACAAGCCAGAAGGGGATGTGGAAACACATCCCCTTCTGCGCGTCTGTGCCCTGTCGGGCCCGAGTGGTGCGGAGCTTTCAGCTTCCAGCTTTCGGCTCTCAGTGACACAGCCCGTTTTTTGAGCTACGGCTCAAGCTTCCGAGCCATGGGTGCCGTTCGGTAGGCGGTAGGCGGAGAGCGGAAGACGCCTCTGCCCTCTGCCGTCTGCCCGCGGTATCGTTCCGTTATCGATTGAGGGGAACGCACAATGGATCAGGACTTTGAGATGACTGAGGAAGTGGAAGGCGAAACAGTTGAGATCACTCAAGGTGGGGCGGGCGTCGTGCAGGCCACCACCGTCAACGTCACACAGGGCGGAATCCAGACGGCCTCAGCAGAATCGATCTCCATCAGGGAGGGAGGCGCTGGCATCGTCCACGCCACCGACGCCACGTTCACCGAAGCTGGCGCACTCATCGTCACAGCAGACAATGTGACCCTCACGTCCGCTGGAGCCGGAGTTCTAATCGCCGATACTGTCAAAGCTGAGAAGAGCACTATCGGGATTCTGTTCGCGGGGACCATCGAGGGCAATCCGACCGTCCATGTGGACGCAAGGCAGGCGGCCGTCGCTGTGGGCGCAGTCGCTGTGGGCCTCACAATCCTCAAAATGGTACGCCGCACCCACTAGCGAAATCGCTCACCAAAACCTCAGGAAGGTGCTTGACTCTCATATTGCGTCATGACAAGGAGGGCGTGGGCTTGCCGCGTACATGTCAGCGGCGATTGCGGAGCGGTACAGGAACTGACTATCCGATCGCCGGTAGCACCGTGTCGAGTCTCGTCAGGATGTCTGATCGCGACACAACCTTCCAAACCCCCGCAGCGCTGAAAGCCATGGCCTGGAGATCATCGATCGCATCTCCGTACACAACCACCCTGCCATGAGTGGCCACGGTATCGCTTATCGCCCTCGCTGCCCCTCCGTGATCGATGTCAACAATCGTGACAACTGATCGCTCGCTTCCGGCGTCAACGAGTCGATAGCCGAGGCCTCGAAGCAATGCGCCAAAATGGGCTGTGTCCGTTTCGTCGCATATCACCTGGATTGCAGGTCGTTCGGGCCTGCGGGTTTGAGCATCGACTTGCTGAACATCCGACGGGTTTCCGAAGGCGCCGAACGCTATTGCTTTCGCCACGCCCCACCGCACGTGTGCGTCGTATGCCCGTTCACCGAGCAGCTGGGGCGAGCCAGGACACAGCTGGTACCTGTCCCACGGATGAACCGTCTCGTGACCGGCATCGGCCGATGGCGCAGGCACACCAATGGTCGCGAGGGCGGCATCGACAGGCCGCAATGCCTGACGAAAAAGCTCGAGCGGGCTGCTTCGCTGGTCCGTTGGGTCCGTGTCCTCAAGGTGGGACAGCAAATCGCCGAGAATCGCTGTTCCCTCGACAATCGCATCGGCGATGACATCGCCAACTTCTACGCCCCGACCTACCAGTACCCGCGCGACATAGAGCGGGTAGGCCTCGCAAAATGCCGCATGTAACTCCGAATATTCTCTCTCCACCGTCACACACTATCGCCGGCGTTGCCAACGAACCGCTATCGCCTAATCTCCGAGTGACCGATAGGAACTCATGCGCAAATACATCCTGATCTTCGGCCTCCTGACACTCGTGCTGTCGGCATGCCGAATCGAATCCAACATAACAATCGACATCAACGACGACGGATCCGCCGAGGTGATCTTTGAGGTCGGAATCGACGATGAATTCCTTGAACTGATCTCGGACAACGGAGCGGACCTCGGAGATCTTGTTGGGGATCTTGGCTCACTTCCTGGGGGCGAGGGCGAAGTCTCGACTCGCAAGGAAGGCGACATGAACTACACCGCGGTCACCGCGGAGGTAGATGACCTCAGTTCGTGGGACGCAACCACGCTCGGAGACAGTGGATTTGCTTCCTTTAACTACGCCTTCGATGAGGAAAAGGCCTCCCTTGCTGCGACCATTGAAGGTCAAGGCGAGGGCGATCTCGGAGGTGACTTCGGAATTGACCCAAGCATCATCACCGGAGAAATCTTTTCCGCAGAAATAGTCGTCCGGATGCCAGGCACAGTGACGCAACACAACGCGGACGAAGTGCGCGACGGTGCCCTTGTATGGGACCTTCCGCTATCGGGTTCACTCGACATTTTCGCTGAATCCGAACTTGGATCATCTGGAAGTTCCATGATCTGGATTGTGGTCGCAGTGGTCGGGCTCCTAGGAGTTCTCGCAGCAATCGCAGCCGTGGTCGACACCCGCAAGGAGTCAGAGAAGGCCGTGGCGGCGGCAGTCGCAGCGCATGAAGCGGCTGCACTTCCTCCGCCTCCCCCTGAACCAGTTGTCGACGACGACAATCCCGCCGACGACTCTCAGCCGGAAACGACGAATACGGATACCAGCCCGTAGGGACCGACAACGAGTGCGACCCCGGCTCGTCTGAACTCCGAATCTGCGAGTGCTTCGGCATATCTTGAGGTTGTTGTGAACGCCTCAATCACCCCATCGGTTGACGCACCAATCACAATCCCATCCGTGTGGATTGTTCCAGGAATACTCGCGCCGGCAAGATCCGCGTCCAGCCTGTCGTCAAGACTCAGCTGACCAGACACATACGTTCGCTTCGCCCTTTTCTCTGCAACATCCTCAAGGTCGCGGGACCACGTCAAGGGATCCTGTCCCACCGCAACACGATACGAGTTCAAACCGGCGAACACAGCTTGTGCGCCTTCGATGTCAGACACAAGTTCCGATTGCTCAACGGTCGGGAGCGGAAACGGGATGGTCCCAGCTGCAAGCCGGTCTCCAGCAATCTGGCGTATCGCAAGAATCGACCCGTACATGGACTCTCCGCTCAACGACCCCATGAACTCCTGGACTCGGCCGTTTGGTGTGACAATCTCGGCACCAATCTTTGAACTGCCAATCTCCCTGTCAACAGCCTCGATCCCGTCGGTCGGTAGCGGAGCAACACCGATCAAGGTGGTCCCGACGACGATGATCACGGCAGCGAAGGCGAGTCCAACAGCCGCGCCACCGAAGCGGTTGAGAACCGAAGCACCTGGAACGATCTTGAGCGCCCCAACAATGACTCGAGACACGATTGCGCCGCCAACGACAAGGACCACAAAGGCAACGACACCTCCGACGATCCTGGCAAGTTCGTATGGGATATTCGCCATGGCCGACAGAACTGTTCCGATCGGTGCTGAGAACCGAAACACGACCACGACACCCGATACGAGAACCAGCAGTTCAATTACTTCTCGCACGAATCCGCGCAACCATCCGCGGATGACGAATCCAGCGGCGACGGCAACGGCGACTAGGTCATAGATGTTCACGGCTACGAGGGATCGGAGGATTCGCCGTCGTCTGTTGCCACTTCTCCGACTGCTGCTTCAACAACAGGGATTTCGACAATGGGAATCTCGCCGGTCC
>JAQCAA010000056.1 GCA_027728645.1 Actinomycetota bacterium
GGCTTCGGCACCGTCACCTTGGCCTCCTGCCCACACCAGGGTGATGTCGCGCGGCTGTTGTTCGGTCAAGAATCGCTGTTCGATAGCAACTAGAACGGATTCAGCCACTCCGTGGCCGCCCCATCCAGAGCTAGCGACAACGTCCCCGTCAGCGATGACTGATACCGCGTCCGCAGCGTCCACGATCTTGCTGATTGCCATTGAGCCCTCCGGTTGTCACCAATCTACCGGACCAGGTACGTCCCATGGATTGCCTACGGGGCGCTGCGGTCAGGCCGATGCCTCCAGCACTGGCTGCCCGAGGGCCTTGTGGATAGGAGCAATCCCGAGACCTTGTGACCGCGATGATGACATGCGGCCGTTGTCTCGGTGTGGTGCTCCCTCCGCAATATCGACCGTCACATAGCTGTTGAAGTCTGTGGCGGTGAACAGCAGTTCGGTTGGGGTGCTGTGTGCAAGGTGGGAAATCGCAGCGGTCACGATGTCTCCTCCCCACGAGTCCTCGATTGTCATGGCGATTCCGAGGGAGGTGCACAGGTCGCGAGCTTGGCGAGCCTTCGTGAGCCCCCCGAACTTACTGATCTTGATGTTGACGACATCCATTGCGTCATCGGCATGACCTCGCAGGAGCGGTTCGAGACCGTCGATCGTTTCGTCCATGACGAAGGGATGGGTCGTCCGTCGACGTATGGAAAGGCACTCGTCGTAGCTTGCGCACGGTTGCTCTATGTATACGTCGATATCGGCAACGGCTCTCACGACCCGTGCCGCTTCGTGCATGAGCCATCCGGTGTTGGCGTCTGCTATCAGCTTTTCACCGGTTTCCATGTTGGCCGCAACCTGTCGAATACGTTCGATGTCGACGTCAGGATCGCCGCCGACTTTGAGTTGGAACCGGCTGTAACCCTGTTCTCGGTACATGGCAACGTTGTCAGCCATTTCCTGCGGCGAGCGCTGCGATATGGCCCGGTACAGAACAAAGTTGTCCCCGTTAGCCCCGCCGAGCAGCGTGCTGACTGGCTGACCTGAAACCTGTCCGAGAATGTCCCAGCACGCAATGTCGATCGGCGACTTTGCGTATGGGTGCCCCTTGAGCGTTGCGTCCATGAGCCTGTTGATGACATCAAGTTCCGTAGGATCTTGTCCGATCAGGCTCGGGGCGATAGCTGCGATGCCGGTGCGGGCACCTTCTGCGTACGAAGGCAGATAGGCCGGTCCCAGGGGGCACACCTCGCCGTATCCCGTGACGCCCTCGTCCGTTTCGATCCGAACGACTGTTGAGTCGAAGACATCGACTGACTTGCCTCCCGACCACGCGTACTTGCCCTCGTGCAGCGGCAGGTCGACTTGGTATGCGACGATCTTTGTGATCTTCATGGGGCTCCTAACGCGGTGGAGTGGTTCACAATAGGAACGCCGCGCACGACGCCAAACACAGGAACCCGATCCGGCCTCGGTTTGTCGTTCATGTTCCGGTCACAATGTCGACGATCTGACGCAGATCAGTCACCTCATGGGTCGCTTCCGCCGCGTTGGTTGCCGTCTTCCCTGTTGGGTTGTACCAGCATGTGGCGATGCGAAAGTTGGTGCCTCCTTGGATGTCGGACGTGAGGCTGTCCCCAACCATGAGTGCGGATTCTTTCGATGGGCCTCCGAGCGCGGCGAAAGCTACCTCGAAGATTCCCGTTGCTGGTTTTGACACCCCGATGTCCGCTGAGATCACAATCGTCTTGAAGTACCGTTCAAGATCGAGCCTGGCGATCCGGTCGCGTTGGACCTGGCCGATTCCGTTCGTGACCAATGCGAGCGTCGCAATCTCGCCAAGTGCACCGAGCATGGCTGCTGCACCTTGGTACAGGTCGCCGTTTGCGCCGAGGTTTTGCACGAATCGGTCAGCCATTGCCCCCGCGTCGGCATCAAGATTTCGTTCTTTGATGAACCGTGTAAACCTCTTGTGCCTCACTTCGTCCGGCCCAATCCAACCTGCTTCGACCTCAGCCCACAGCTCCCTGTTGATTCGGTCGTACGCTGGGAAGTGGATGGAAGGATTCTCTATTCCCGCGTCGAGCATCGTCGCCGTGAAGGCAAGCGCCTCTGATGTATCGGAGTCGAGGAGCGTGTGATCCAGGTCGAAGAGGACGGTCGTGTACCTCGCCATTCTGTGTGATGTGGCTTGATCGGGCATCGTCGGGGGGAACCGTAGCGGGGTGTTCTCACGGAGCCCTCGCATAGGACAACGTGTCGCTGCCTTCATGGACACCAACGTGGTGTTTCCTGCACAAAAGCACGCTGTTTTCGAGGCTCGTCGCCCCGCCGTCTGCCCAGTGGACGAGATGGTGTGCGTCGCACCACGCAGCAGGTGCATCGCATCCAGTCCATGTGCATCCTCGGTCGCGTAGGTCGAGTGCCCTTCGAATGGCTGGGGTCACTGTTCGCTGGCTTCGCCCAACATCAAGGGGCTGTCCCTGTGCGTCGACGATGATTCGCACAATGCCTGCATCGCAGGCGAGCCTCCTCACCGTCTCGGGGTCCACGGAAGTTCCGTTGATTGTTGGCAACCGATCCCTGATTCCAAGCAGTGTTTCGAAGTCGAGCGTCACGGTGATGTGCGGCTTGTTGCCACCTGATGTTGCGATCGTGTTGTTGTGACTAAGCCAGAAGGCACAGATCTCAGCGAGCGCATCGGCGCGGCGCTGCCACGGGAATCGGCGGTCCTCTTCCTCGGTATGAGATGGGTCTGAGTTCGCTCTGCCGATGTTTGCTCGGCTGATATTTGATGGGTCGGTGCGTGACCGGAGGGCGGCGTCGACCATGCTCCCTGTCTCGGGATCTAGCTCGCCTCGGATGTGCCATACGCCTTCCCACGACTGGGAGAGTGAGAGGGTGCGTCGCCGCCGCAACTCTTTCACTCGTTCCAGTGTGGAAGGGAAATCAACCTGTTGTTCCCAATGGGCAATTGCACCCCGCAGTTCTGAGGTTGAGAGCACCGTTGCTATGTCTCCGAAGACTCCTTCGTGAAGCTCGAACGCATCTGGATGTCGGTTTCGTGCTTGGGTGAGCAACCGGATTCCATCCGAAGTGACGTTCCCAGCGACTGCCTCTCGCGCCACACTTGGCATCACGACGAGCGCTTTGGCCGTCTTCACCAGCCGCGACGCCCGGCTTGCCGTCATTCGGAGAGTGTTTCGAACCCAGCCTGCGGTCCCGAGCATGTGCCGCTCTTGCGCCAAGCCACGCCGGTCGTATTCGGCGACTGCCAACAGCAACTCGGCCTGCTGAGCATCTATTCGAGTTTTCAGACCGATGATCAAGTCCTCAAGATCATCGTCGCCGATTGTGGCGAGGTCTTTCTCCGTCTCCATCTCCCGCAAGACCCTGCCCGACGATTCGGTTAGGTTCTTCATCTCTCCAAAGTATCAGCGCCCTGTGACAGAAATGTGATCCTGTGTACCTCACTCCGGTGAACTGTGCCCCTTAGAAATAGAGTCGACCCTTTCGGCGATCTCCACGCAGCTGAGGGGCGCGGGCTCTTCACCGGAAACCGCGGTTGCCTCGTTGATGAGAACAGAAATCTCGTGCGTCATCATGTCGGATCGCTGTGGATCACCTGTGAGCCGACCTACCGAGATTGGTCGCACCCGCTGGATGAACCGCACACGTGGACACCACTCTTCTTCCTGGACGATGCGGTTGCTCTCGCCGCCGGCCACCGGCCGTGTGGCCTGTGCAGAAGAGCCGACTACCTGTCGTACCAGAGAGCCGTAGCAAGCTCGACCCGATCCGAACGCGCTGAGCACGTGCCAAAGGCGTCCGAACTGAACGCGATGCTTGCCATCGTCGGTGCCTTCGATCATCGGCCGATGGTTGGCGTGCAGCCAGAGCAGATGCGACGGGTCGAACTCCCAGTGATCCTCTCGCATCCGGCGCGCCTTGATCCGGTCGCCGCCGGTCAGCTCCTTGACTTGTGCTTCGTCGAGCTTGGCGGCCGGTGGGAGCTCGCCGGAGTGAGCGAACCGTCGTCTGAAGAGATCAGCTTTGGCGGTCGGGTGGGCGTCATGCTTGAGGGCGAGCAGCACGTCACGGGCTGCCACGATCGCGTATTCGCCGAGAACGTCGGCGATGACCTTGGTCATCGTCGATTTGCCGTTCGCGCCACCGCCGAGACAGATCACCAGGACGTGCTCGATCTGTGTGCCGACGAGTGCCAGACCACACAGGCGGGCCACGAATCGGCGCACCTCGTTGTCGGGCAGGATCTGCTCGAGGAACAGCTCCCAGCACGGCGCAACAGCGGCCGGGTCGTGGTCGACCTTGGCGACCATCATCAGCAGGTCGAGCGGATCGTGCGGCCGACGTTGGCCGGTTCGCAGGTCGATCGTGCCGTTGGCGACGTTCAGCAGCCACGGGTCGGCGTCGAGGGCTTCGTGGTCGATCGCCACACCGGGTTTCGATGCGGCCATCGTCAACGTCGCGCTGACACCAGCAGCGGACTCGGCGCGTCGGACGGCTGCGATCAGCGGGTTCAGCTTGGATGGCTCGCCGTACACCTCGGGCACCCGCTGGACGAGCTGAGCGCCGATCTGGGCGGCGAGATGGGCGACCAGGGTGTCAGAGTGATCGAGCCGCCATCGGGTGCCGTCATACGCCAGCCAGCGCCGCCACAACGGCACAAACCGGACCTCCTGGGCGTGGCGGTGCAGGAACCTTTCGGCGTTACCGGCGTCGGTGTATCGGAACCCGTCGACGCCTGCCATCGGGCCGTTCGTCGCCGGGGTCGTGCCCGCCGTGGTGGTCAGCTCGTCGTTGAGCAGGTCGTCGAAGTAGCCATCATCAAGCGGCATCGCTGACCGCCTTCTGCCATGCCCGACGGGCCTGATCGGCGGTGACGAGTTCGGCCTGCACCGCGACCTTGAGGCGTTGCGCCCAGGCCCGCAGAGCGCCCTCGGTGGGGTTCTCCGGTGCGATCAGCACCTTCTCGGCCTGCCATCGCTGCATCCGGTCGACAGAGTCGATGCACCACGAGCACGTTTCGCCGATCGGGCCGACCCATGTCGCGTTGCACTTGGTGCATTGCAGGTCGGCGTAGCGGCGTTCGCTCAGATCGCATTGTGGGGGATGGCGTTGGCGCTGATCTCGCTGGCGGCTTACCGAATCAGTCGCCGCTTCCGGCACGACTCGATCGGCTTGCTGGTCGGGATCGCACCATTCCTGTTCGCCCTGTACTTCTTCTTCCAGAACGTCAACCGCCTACTCCCGCCCGGCCTCTAGCAGGGCTTTCGCGACGCCAGCGGATACTCCGGAACGCGATCAGATCACAGACCCGACCACGTCGAGCGATACACGCCCGCCCACGATGGGTTGAGCCTGAGCTCGCCCGAGCAGTCGAAATCCTTGGAATCTGCCGGGAGTTCGCAGTCCACGGCGCCGCTGACCCGGTCGGCATCGAAGTCGCCCCAGAACTCGAACCCGCTCGATGACGGCTTGTTCGGGTTGACGGTGATCGACATGCCGATCGAGATCGTCACGTTCTTGGAGAACGTTCGGTTCTTGTATTTCTTGGAGAAGTGCCGCTCGTAGGAGAACTCGGTCATTCCGTAGAACGTCGGCTTCCCGTCTTTGGACATGATCGGATACTTCAGGACGATGTGTTCGCTGAGTTTGCTGCCGGTTGACGCGGTATGGACATAGGTGAGGTCGAACGAGAGCGTCTTCACCCCATTGCAGTCGACGGCGATGCTCGAGCCCTTCTCCAGCGTCACGGTGCTGCCCGCGATCCGGACGTTGCCGTCGGCACTGGCGGCGAAGCTGGCGCATCCGCTGGTGGTGTTCGGGATCGTCGCCGAGGTCGCGAAGTGCAAGGTCTTGATGTCGACGTTGGCGCTCGACCAGTCCCAGTCGGTGAGCGTTGCGTCGAGGCTCTGCTTCACCCCGGATGAACTGGCCGAGAACCCGCTGGTGACCGACATGTCACCCATGCCCGAGGTCATCACCGCGGTGAAGTCGACGTTGCTGCCCGAAGCGTTGATGGTGATCGAAAGGGCGACCGTCTCGTAGGTCATGCCGGCGATCCGGAGGTCGGAGATCGACGCCTGGAAGACGAAGCCGCTGGTGGACACCTGGGTCGCCACGTCGAGCGTCGCGGAGCCGAAGCGGGCGGTGAACTTGAAGCCGGCGAATCCGGTCGGCAGGCTCTGCTGGGTGGTGCCCGACTGGATCGAGCACCCGGCGGGGGCGATGCCGACCGCGAACGACGTGGCCGTGATGGTGCCATTGTCGATCGAGAATCCGGAGGTTCCTGAGCCGCTGTCGAAGGAGTAGGCGAAACACGGGTTGGTGAGGCTGACGTCGAAGCCCAGGGTCCCGACCATCCAGTCGGCGCTGTCGCAAGCCCCCTGGCATGTGATGACCTTGCCGATCTGGGCTCCGGACGGATCGAGGTACGTGGTGCTCGAGTATCCGAGGGCGGGCAAGCCGTCCTGGTAGGCGATCTGCACGGTCATGCTCCACAGATTCATGCCCTTGATGCCGAACTGGTCGGGCCACACGTACTGGGCGCCGGCCGGATTCGACAGACGGGTGGCCGAAGTCAGGCCGTCACCACCGGTGTCGTTGGCGGCCTTGGTGCCGGTGGCGTTCACCGACAGCACCATGCCCGGCTGGGGTGCGACGGCGGCGACGAGCTGCACCGAAGTGGTGATCTGGCGGGTGTTCGGGCTGTAGCCGACGGTGGCGACACCGGATGTGCCGACGGAGAACGATGCACCCTTGCCGCTCTCGGCGGCGATCGTGGCGGTGATCGAGGTGATGTCGGCGCGGAAGGGTTCGGATCCGATGTGGATATTGGTCGGGAGCACGGCGCTGAGCGAGAAGCCCTTGGCCGAGATCGATCCGGAGACGTCGAACACGTACGTGGTGGCACCGCCGAGGTCGATGTTGAGGGCTTCGGCGGCGACGCCGGGGAGGCTGGCCTTCCCGGCCAGAGTGAAGGTGTTGCTGGCGAGTGCGTCGTGGACCCCGGACATGATCACGTCTGCGGTCGGGAGTTGTCCGAGCACGTCGGCGGCGATGTTCGTCCAGGCGACACCTTTGACGTCGGCGCTGCCGATCGCGACCGAACCGGCAGACGGCATCGAGCCCGACATCGAGAGGTCGACACCGACCTGGCCGAGCACGATTCCCGCCGTGGACCAACGGGCGCAGCCATTGGTGGCGGCGTTGGAGTGGCCGGGGATCGGAAGCACGAAGCCGCCGCAGAACTCGAGGTCGACACCGGAGTTGAGGGTCCCCAGGCTTGGCATTTCCATGTTCGGGTCGAAGGAGTCGCTGCGTTGACCGTGCCAGACGGTGAGCGTCGCATCGGTGATCCCGAACCCTCCGAGTGTGACGTTTCCGGCGTCGCCGTCGAACCGCGCCCAGTCGCCGTCGGTGGTGATGGCACCCGTGAGGGCGAGCGTGTTGGGGATACCGGCGACGCTGAGCGAACCGTTCATCGACAGGTACGGACCATCGAGGCCGACGGGACATTGCGATTCGTCGAGCGGGCACTCAGCGGAGAACTCCGGGGTGGACACATACGTGACGCCGTTGGCCATATTCCAAGTGTGAGTGCTGCCGACCAGGTCGTAGGAGATCGCACCGTCGGTCATCGAGACGGTGCCGGAGAACGACGACGGGTCGATGGTGAGGCTCGGCAGGTTCGCCGGCATCCAGGTCGACGAGGTGACCGGGGCTGCGGTGAGCGACCAGTTCTGGGCATCGGTCATCGAGAGCTGCACCGACAGACCGAAGCCTGACGTGTCGAACGTGACGACGGCCGAGCCCGTGACCGAGCCGTCGTCGGCGACATCGACGGTCGCACTCTCGAGGTGCACACCGCCACCGAGGTCGGCACCGGCGAGGAGGTCGAGTAGATGCTGCGCGCCGGCCCCGGCGATCGTCGCCGGATCGACCATCGACCCGCTGCCGGCGTCTTGCACGCTGTCGATGAAGAGGCTGATCGACCGCATCATCACCGGCGGCCGCATCTGAGAGTCGACGAGCGAAAGGAGCCGTTCCGGATGCAACTCGTCGGCCAGCAGCTGGGCGTCGTAGCTGAGGGTGCCGGCGGCGGAGTCGTACACCGGGTTCGTGAGGACGACCACGAGCGAGTCGGTCTCGCCCGACGCCTCGTGCTCGACGAGCACGGCGTTCGGGGCGCTGTCGGCGAACAGCTCCTCCCAGTGGTGGACGAGCCGGGCGGTGTCGATGATCTCGACGAGTCGATGTGGTCGATCGGAGAACTGGATCGTGTGCGGATCGACACCGCGCATGATGAGTCGGTAGTTCCCGTCGCCGAGATCATCGAGTTCACCACCGTCGGCAGTCTGCGAGTACAGCCAGGACACCTCCCCGGCGGCGGCGACCGATGTATCGTCATCGTCGCCGAGAATGACGATCACCACGGCCAGCGCCGCCGCAACGCCGAGGCCGATGAGGACCGCGAAGGCGGTGCGCGCACTGGTGCGGGGACGCTTCGTGGTCAACGGTGGTTCCTACTCGTCGAGACAGACAGCGTCTGTGGTGGCGTCGGTGTGACAGACGGTCATCGTACCCACGCGGCCACGACATGACAAATCTTGACGAAAGCTGAACACCAGAGGACGAACTCGAAGACCGTCGTCGTGGCGCCGCGCGTCGGGCACCCGGATCGGCGTTCGCCCGCCTGCGGCCTCGTCCCGGTGAGCGGATCGCGACGCGCAGTCTCCACGTCGATCGGCTCCCGCCGCCGAGGCTCTGAACAGATCGGCTCGGCCGCGGCCCGGCCGAGCAACGTATGAGGGAGTGCCTCTCGGGCAACTGGCCCGCTACCTGCTGCGTAATAGCCTCATCATCGCCTTGCTGTTGCCGTTTGCGATTATCGGTCTCGGCATCAACGTGATCCCATTCCTGCTGATCTGGCTCGTCGGTCGCCTCCGATACTCTCCCGCGATGATGTCGACGGTGAAACCACTTGCCGCGGTGCTGTTCTTTGGCATCACGTGGACCATCGCCGTGTGGGGGGCCATCACCGAATGGGGCATCCAGGGTGGGCTCGCAGCAATGCTCCTCATGCCGGTCTATCTCATTGCCCTTATCGTCTTCGGAGAGCGCCTTGTGCTGTTGCTGCGATCAATCCGGTGGTGGCTCCGTTCCCGTAGAAACGGAAGCGTCCAAGAAAGCGTCATCGCAAGCCGTCAACACGTGGTGGACTCTGTTACCCGAGCGTTGCAGGTTGCACCAGGGCGATAGCGCTACCTACTTGGGCTGTCGGTTATGCAATCGAGTTCGCACTTGACGGCGACGACGGTTGTGGCTTCGTTGTGGAAGGTGCTCGGTGCGAGAACAGCATCGGCGTTTGGAGCCACCTTTGTTAGCTGGTGGTGGTTCTTACGGTGTCGGCGATCAGGGCCCTGTAGGCGGCGTCTGATAAGTGTCGTTCATACTTGGTTGTGTGCGCGGTTGAAGGCACCAAGGAGGTCAGGCGTCAGCTAGCCGCTCGCTTATCAGATATCCGCCGTCAACTGGAAGCCCGACTCCGGTCACAAAGTTGGAGGCCGCAGAGGCAAGGAAGACGACAGCCCCGATCAGATCCTCGGGTGTTCCCCACCGACCAGCAGGTGTCTTACGCCGGATCTCTTCCTTTATGGGAGACCCGATGTAGCCGGTGGTCATATCGGTTAAGTACCAGCCAGGGATGATGGCGTTCACTTGGATGTCGTGCTGTGCGAGTTCGATCGCTAGACCGCGGGTGAGTCCCAGAACACCCGCCTTAGAAGCGCCGTAGCTCACAGATGCCGGCGTCCCGTATATTGCATAGATAGAACCGACGTTAACGATCTTGCCGCCATTCCCGGCGGCCACCATTGCTTGACCGGCGTGCTTCGCGCAAAGGAATGAACCGGTCAGATTTGTATCCAAATCGATATCCCAGTCCTCTTGCGTCAAGTTCAGCACCGGGCCGCGGTGGGCGACACCTGCATTGTTCACCAGAATGTCCAACGAACCGAACCTAGCCACAACCTCAGAAACGGCTTCTCGAACCGCATTCTCGTCGCGAACATCAAGAGAAACCGTCATGCCGCTGTCGCCCAACTCATGACTAACAGCGTTGTTCTTCTCGGAGTTCCGGCCCGTTACAACGACATTCGCCCCTGCCGAGCGAAGACCGATGGCCATACTGCGTCCGAGGCCACCGTTGCCACCAGTAACCAGAGCGGTCTTTCCTTCAAGCGAAAACAGCGACGCCATCATGGTTCACCTCCAGACGGAAACTACACGATTCAGCCGACCACGCCAAAGCGATGCAGTGACCCCCCGAAACCGCAGCCGAAATGCGCGTGTTCAGCGTCGGATCATTGACTCGTGTGACGTTATTCCGATCGGCCATCAGAATGAGCCCTGCCGCGTTCGGCGTCAGCGACGATACGCCTCGCCCATCGAACGTAGGCTTCATCCACCATGGTCCCGTCCGGTCCGACGAACGCCCCTACAGCGGAACCCTGGGTTGTCTCATACGCGCTGAGGAGGTCGGTCGCACGTGCCAACTCCTCGGCGGAGGGCACCATCGCCGAGTGAGTAGCAGCGATCTGAGCCGGATGGATTGCAGCCCGACCAGAGAACCCGAGCGAACGAAGGCGCCGCGTGTCGGCCGCAAAGGTCGCAAGATCGGCGAAGTCGGGATCTACAGGTCCAATCGGTGGGTGAATCCGCGCCGCTGCCGATGCCACCACGATTTGCACTCTGATCCCATCCCAGGCCGGGTCCCTCGCAACCAAGCCAAGCTCGGCTCCGAGGTCTGCCTCCCCAATCATCAACCTGTGAACCCCAGGTACCTCAGCGATTTCAGCGCACGCCAGAAGTCCGCGAGCGGTCTCGATGAGGGGTGTAACAGCCGAACACAACCCAGCCTCGGTGAGGATCTGAATCGCCTCAGCGACCTCCTCAGGCGTTGACACCTTCGAAAGAACCCCACCGTCGATCGACCTTCCCTTCAATGCCTCGATGTCGGCTAGGAAGGGTGCTCCGCTGTTGAATCGGACCCAGCGTTCACCGCATTCAAGATCACCTGTGTCCCCCAACCATGCCGCGACCATCCCACGCGCTTGCTCCTTGTTTGCTCGGGGGACGGAATCCTCAAGATCGGCGATCACGGCATCGGCACCTCGCGAGTTAGCCTTCGCAAGCATCTCCTGACGATCACCAGGGACGAACAAGTACGACCGGGACACCATTTCCGAGTACCTCCTTTACCGCAAATGCAACGTCATCAACCGTCCGGAACCGGACGACGGGCCGTATTATACGAGTAACCGCCAATGCCCCGGTATCGTTCCCAGGTCGAGCAGCTACGTTATGAGGTTCAATGGCTCGGAGGGACGGTCGCGGGGGCAAGGGAAGCGAAATGACTATGCGAGAGGTGGCCGTTCGCGCCGGCGTCGCACTTTCGTCTGTCTCTCGTGTTCTCAACAATCATCCCGATGTGAGCGAGTCCATGCGCGCCAAGGTGCTCACCGCTGTTTCCGAACTGAGCTACGAGCCGAACCTCATTGCATCGAGCCTCCGGCGAGGGTCCACCATGACGGTGGGTTTCATCGTTGCAGATATCTCCAACCCGCTGTTCGCAGAGTTCTCGAAGGGTGCGGCCACCGAGTTAGATCTCGCCGGGTACACGATGGTGCTTGCGAACTCCGAATTCAAGAAAGAGAGAGATGCCCAGCTGGCCCGCCTTTTCCGTTGGCGAAGAGTGGACGGCCTGATCATCTCGCTTGCCGATCAGGATCATCCGGAGACGATCGCCGAACTTCAGCGGCTTGAGGCTCCCATTGTTCTTTTCGATCGAGATGCCCCTCAGCTCCCGCAGGCTTCGACGGTCACCGCTGATCACGCTGGAGGCATCCGACGAGCGACCGATCATCTCCTGGACCTCGGCCATCGCCGTATCGCCATGATAACTGGGCCGAGTCCCCTCCGACCAACGCAAGAACGAATGCGTGGGTTCTGGGAGGCGTACAAGGCTCGGAATATCGGTCATCCCGCAGACTTGGTCCGTCTTGGCAGCTTTGACGCCGCGTTCGGCGAAGCGGCCGCATCTGAGTTCCTCCAACGTTCGAGCCCACCGACAGCGATCATTTCGGGAAGCAACCAGCTCCTCGTCGGGGTTCTCAGAGCGCTTCACCGAATGGGTCTGCGACCGGGCCGCGACATCGCTCTGGTGTCGTGCGATGATGTCCCACTCGCTGAGTTACATCATCCTCCGATCACGATTGTGCACCGCGACACGATCCACATGGGGAAGGTTGCCGCCGAGTTGCTCCTTGAGCGAATACGCGACGAGGATGCACCTCCGCGACTTGCGACCGTACGCACTGAGCTGCTGGTCCGCGACTCGACGTTCCCCATAACGGTCTGAGCTACCCCTGTAAGACGTCACAGCGGGGGATTCGCCGGAATCGTTTGCAGTTACAGTGGCGGCAACGAAAGGACATCCATGAAGCGAGACAAAGTCCCCTCCGACCGACCCTGGGATTCGGTCGGGTACTCGAGAGCAATCCGAGTTGGCAACGTTATTGAAGTTGCTGGCACGACCGCCGCAAACAGCGACGGTTCTGTCATCGCACCAGGCGACATGTACGGGCAGGCAAAGGCCTGTATTGCCATCATCCTCGCGTCGCTCGAGGCACTCGGTGCAACGCCAGCAGACGTCGTTCGCACTCGGGTGTTCCTCAAGGAGATCTCGGGATGGAAAGACGCAGCGCGAGCGCACGCTGAGGTCTTTGGCGATGTGAAACCGGCAAGCACGTTCGTGCAGGTAACCGGATTCCTTGACCCGGAATTTCTCCTCGAGGTCGAGGCGACAGCGATCCTCGACTAGCGACCACTTGACAATCGTGGCGGCCACACTCCCGCAGGCCGAACGTCCCCGTTGCTAGGCGGTGGACGTTTCTATGACGCAGATCGGAGCGCCAACCTCGACCTCATCGTCGACATCGACAAGCGCTTCGACGAACGTGCCGGACACAGGGACGGGTACGTCAACCGTTACCTTGTCCGTCTCGACCTTGAGCATGGGATCGCCCTCTGACACCGAGGTGCCCGGAATCACGAACCACTCAAGGATGACCACAACCTCAGCAGTTTCTCCGACCCGTGGCATTTTTACCGTTGCACGCATTGGAACCCTCCGTTCACCCAGATCCGTAGATGTTGGTGAACATGGCAGACACATCCGGAACCGGACTCGCGAGCGATTGCTCGACGGTCTCCTCGACCATTGCCTTCGCCTGGTCTGTTAGACCGTCGACGTCAGCCTCGGTGAGATCGCCGTTCTCGATGAGGCGAGCTGCATACAGCTTGATCGGGTCCCTCTCCAGCCATCTGTCGAGTTCTCCCTCGGGTCGATATGGCCCCGTGTCGGCTCTGGAATGACCGGCAAACCGGTAGGTCTTCATCTCAAGGAGTATCGGTCCTGCGCCG
>JAQCAA010000057.1 GCA_027728645.1 Actinomycetota bacterium
GTAATCCTCTTCCCATCGGTCCCTCGGTTATCGGGATTCGGACAATCCTGCCTAATACTCGACGTCGAGGCCTGAGAGGACTCTTGCGTAGTCGTTGATGACTGCTTGATGCATCATGATCTTGGCCATGTTGCCTCCGACTTTGATCTTGCCAGACATGAACGCCATCTGGACGTTGAGTTCGCCCTTGGAGATCGCCTTTGACGTCTCGAAGTCGCTTGCAACCGACACATCGGCGGCATCGCTTGAACCCATTCCCGTGCCGACCGTGCCGTCCTTGACAATCAGGTGGTATGAGACATCGCCATTGGGAGTGCCTGACACGTCAAACTGAACTGCCAGGTCGACACCGACTATGGCGTTGAGAAACCCCGAGTCGGAGTTGAGTGCTTGATTTGCCGCTTCAAAGTGGTCATCGCTGAGGAAGAGTGCCACGTTTGTCCTTTCAGAGCCGATTTGAGCCGAGTGTATCGGGTCCGAGAGGACAGAGGGCAAGCGAAGGGCGGGTCTCGGTCGACGGGCCGCTATGTGCCTCATACCGTGGACGGTGGACCGTAGACGGTAGACGGTGAACGGTAGAGCTTCGCTCCTCTCAGAACTTCGTCTCTGGCCTTTCTTCTTGCTCGCCGTCGATGAAGATGTCGAGCTTCTCGTTGTAGAACGACACATATCCCGCGATGTCGATTGACTCTTGGAGAGGTGTGTCGTAGCCCCACGCAAGGTCGTCGCGGACTTTGCCGTTTACCGTAATCGACCAGTACCTCGCATGACCTTTGTACGGACAGCTTGTGACCGTGTCAGTCGCGGTCAACAACTCAAAGCGAATATCAGTCTTTGGTATGTAGTACCTGGCTGGGAGCCCGGTTTCGAAGAGGATCCTCGCTTTGTCAGTCTCTGCAACGGTTACACCGTCAAGTTCAATCCGGATGCTGCGGGAACTTTGGAGAATGTCAAGCCGCGTGAACGGATCTCTGGCGTGAACAATGACCTCTTCGTCCTCCTCGAACCAGTGATCCATGGACGCCCAGTCGAATGAGACATATCCCGAGACTTCAGCGATCTTGGCTTCGGTCCACACTCGGGCCGCATGCTCGACCATGCGTTCGCCGACCGAGATGTCGTGCAGAGCAGCGGTTCCACGGCTTGGCGAGCGTTTCGTTTCACCAGAGTCCGCAAGTAGGTCCATTCGAACATCGGATTGAGGGAAGTAATAGGTTGGAAAGTATGGGATCTCCCAAACCATCAGAACCTTGGTCGAATCGGCGATGGTTACCCCGCCAATCTGCGTCCTGACTCGTTTCTGGGTCTGTTCGACCCGAACTCGTGCGCGTGTCTGTGTCGTCACGGCCTCTCCTTCTTGGTATACAGGGTGAACATTCCTGGGAAGCACCGAGCCGGAAAACTATCGGGGTTCCGACACTTGGGTAGCCGTCTTAGCTTTCAGCTCTCAGCTTTCAGGAACGCGGATTCGCGGGCGCTCGCACGGGTCGGATTCGAGTCATCGGCCACGCCGATCTGTCCTCTGTCCTCTGTCCTCTGTCCTCTGTCCTCTGTCCTCTGCCTACTGGCCTGTCTTTTGGAACGTTTTGAACTGGGCTTTGACGTAGTCCCTGTTCATCCAAGCGATGAAGTCAATCGAGATGTTCTTCGGGCAGGCGCTCTCGCACTCGCCATGGTTGGTGCACGAACCGAAATATTCCTCCATCGTTTCGACCATCGCGACGGTGCGAGTGAAGCGCTCTGGTTGACCCTGGGGGAGGAGATTGAGGTGTTGAATCTTGGCTGCGGTGAACAAGTTGGCAGCGCTGTTTGGGCACGCTGCGACGCAAGCGGCGCATCCGATGCATGACGCAGCATCCATTGCTGCCTCGGCTGCCTCTTTCGGAACCGCGATGATGTTCGCGTCCGGTGCTGCTCCGGTGTTGATTGAGATGTATCCGCCGGCTTCGATGATTCGGTCGAATGCGGAGCGGTCGACAATGAGGTCCCTTATGACGGGCATCGAGGAAGCCCTCCATGGCTCGATCGTGATCGAGTCGCCGTCGTTGAACTTGCGCATGTGGAGCTGGCACGTAGCTGTTCCTGATTGTGGGCCATGGGGATCTCCGTTGATCATCACGCCACACATCCCGCAAATGCCTTCGCGACAGTCGTGGTCGAATGCGATTGGGTCTTCGCCTGCTTCGTTGAGATGTTCGTTCACGTCATCGAGCATCTCAAGGAACGAAGCCTCAGGACTGATCCCTTTGGCCTCGTACGATTTGAACCCGCCAACGGCGTCTGGTCCAGCCTGGCGCCACACCTTGAGTGACAGGTCCATTACTTGTAGCTCCTCTGGCTCAGTGCAACATATTCGAACTCAAGTGGCTCGGTCCGACGAACCTGCGGCGTGTCTTCGCCTGTCCACTCCCAAGCTGAGACGAAGGAGAAGTTCTCGTCGTCTCTTCTGGCTTCTCCATCGTTCGTCTGGTGCTCGACCCTGAAGTGCCCTCCGCAGGACTCCTCCCTGTCGATTGCATCTCTGCACATCAACTCGGCGAGCTCAATGAAGTCAGCAACCCTTCCTGCCCGCTCGAGCGACTGATTCAACGAGTCTGAGTCCCCGAGGATTCTGAGGTCCGTCCAGAATTCCTGTTTGATCGTACGGATCTCGGATATTGCCTTTTCGAGGCCTTCCCGCGAACGTACGAGTCCGCAGTACTCGATCATCACCTTCCCGAGCTCGCGGTGGAAGTGATCAACCGACCGTGTACCGCCGATTGCGAGGAACCTGGCGTTGCGTTCCTTGACCTCGGTCTCGACCTCGACGAACGCATCATCATCGGTGGCGACGGGATCTGTATTGAGGTAGTCCGATAGGTATTGCCCGATTGTGTATGGGAGCACGAAGTAGCCGTCTGCGAGTCCCTGCATAAGAGCAGAAGCTCCAAGCCGGTTCGCCCCGTGGTCTGAGAAGTTGGCTTCACCTATCGAATAGAGACCTGGAACGGAAGTCATCAGGTTGTAGTCGACCCACAGGCCGCCCATTGTGTAGTGGGGAGCTGGGTAGATCCGCATCGGAACCTCGTACGGGTTCTCATCGGTGATGCGCTCGTACATTTCGAACAAGTTGCCGTACCGCTCCTCGATTCGGTTCTTGCCTAGCCGATCGATTGCCGACTTGAAGTCAAGGTAGACCCCGTTCTTGAGTGGGCCAACTCCTCGATTCTCATCGATCATCCGCATCGCTGCGCGGGATGCGACGTCTCGAGGCACGAGGTTGCCGAAAGCGGGGTACTGGCGTTCAAGGTAGTAATCACGTTCTGCCTGAGGGATGTCGTTTGGTGGCCGAGCGTCTTCAGGGTCGAGTGGAACCCAAATCCGCCCGTCGTTTCGGAGCGACTCTGACATCAGTGTCAATTTCGACTGATGCTCGTCCGATGCTGGAATGCATGTCGGGTGTATTTGTGTGTAGCAAGGGTTTGCGAAGTAGGCACCTTTGCGGTGCGCCCTCCAGATGGCAGTGGTGTTGCTTGCCATTGCGTTCGTCGAGAGATAGAACACATTCGAATACCCTCCGGTCGCCAGAACAACGGCATGGGCGCTATGTGAGCTGACTTCACCGGTCGTGAGGTCACGCATCACAACTCCGACGGCCCTGTCGTCTTTCACTACAATTTCGAGCATCTCGGATCGGGTATGGAGTTCAACCGTCCCCGCACTGACTTGGCGGGAGAGCGATTGGTATGCACCTAGGAGGAGCTGCTGACCTGTCTGTCCGCGTGCGTAGAAGGTTCTCGACACCTGGGCTCCTCCGAACGATCTGTTGTCAAGGAGCCCCCCGTACTCACGCGCAAATGGCACACCTTGTGCGGTTGCCTGGTCAACGATCTCGTTCGACACCTGCGCCAGTCGATACACATTCGACTCGCGGGACCGGTAGTCGCCTCCCTTGACCGTGTCATAAAAGAGGCGGTAGATCGAATCACCGTCGTTCGGATAGTTCTTGGCAGCGTTGATTCCACCCTGGGCGGCGATCGAGTGAGCTCGCCTGGCGGAGTCATGGAAAGTGAAGGCTTTGACCCTGTACCCGAGTTCGCCGAAAGTCGCCGCTGCCGACGCTCCGGCAAGGCCCGTGCCGATGACGATGATCTCGTACTTGCGCTTGTTGGCCGGATTCACGAGTTTCGTCGCGAATCGATGATTGTCCCATCGGGTTTCTATCGGCCCTGAAGGTTCCCCAGACGAAAGGAAGGGCTCAGTTTGTTCTTGGTCCATATTCATCTTTCGGATCAAACCCATCCAGCCAGAACGGCAATGGGGATAGAAACGTTGCCGACAAGTATCGACCAGGCAAACACCGCGGCGAACCCTCGTCGGAGCCCGTTGTACTTGGGACTTGCTGAACCGAGGCTTTGGAAGAGGCTCCATGTCCCGTGGTAGATGTGGAACACGAGAGCAATGTTGGCAACGATGTAGAGGATGGCAACTGGCCAGCGTTCGAGACTTGCGATGATGTTTGCGTAGACGTCGCCGTGATGGAACTCAGGGTTTGCGAATCCGAAGGTCAGGTCCGCGAGGTGAAAGAGCACAAACAGCAAGATGATTGTGCCTCCCCATTTCATCGTTCGGCTCGCGTAATTCGATGCTGCCCAGTTTCGTGATGCGTCGTATCGTTCTTGGCCCTTTGCTCTTCTGTTCCTGGAAGCAAGCGTGTATGCCGCATATATATGAAGAGCGAAGACGGAGAGCAGCCCGACCCTGAGGATGGTCAAGAGGAATCCTGCTGGGACGAGGTGGCCACCGAGGTGCCACAGTGCTTCGGAGTAGAGATCGATGTAGTAGTCGCCAGCCGCGTCCATCCCTGTGAAGACTTTGAGGTTCCCAAAGAGATGAGCTGCGACATAGCCGAGGAGTCCGATGCCTGTGATCGCCATAATCCACTTGAGCCCGACGGAGGAGGAGAAGAAGCCACCGAGCCATTGGCGCCAGCCGCTTCGTTCGTGCACGGCCGGTCGTTGTTTCGTCGTCAATTCGTCATCCCTCGTATCGAATTTGTCGAATCCCGTGACGCCATATGGACATTATCGCTCTCTTGGGGCGTCCAAGCGTACTGAGATATTCTCAGTAACTCAGAAAATATATGTCGTCTCAGGTTGACATGAGCGCGCGGCCTTGTTATTAATCACACTAATGTAATTACATGAACTGGGAGTCGGTGTGTTCGCAGACCTTATAGAGGCCTTAAAAACTGAGGGATTAGATATGTCGTGGCAGGACTTCGCAAACTGCCGCGGTGCTGATCCCGATCTCTTCTTCCCAGAACGTGGCGCCTCGACCCGCACGGCCAAGGGAATATGTCGAGAATGCTCGGTCCAGGGCGAATGCCTTGAATTCGCCATTGTCTCGTCTGAGAAGTTTGGCATCTGGGGCGCCATGTCTGAACGGGAGCGTCGCAAGATTCGCCGTGAGCGCCAAGTCGCCGCGAGGCACAGACAAGTCGGGTGAGCGCTGCAACTCGGTCCTGACGCCACGTCAGGCACGGGCGGTACAATTTGACGAGTTCATTCAAAGGAGCTGCCGTTGATTTATGTGTATCTTGGCATCGCTGCCGTCGTCGTGATCGCCCTTGTTGGCTTTCGCATGAATGCGTCCAAGCGCTCTGGCGCCGCCGGGCAAGTCACGGGCGATGAGTCTGGTGCATCGAGCGGTCCGAGATCGGCTGAGCCATCGTTTGCTGGCGCAACGGTGTCATCGTTCCATGTCGACGGCGAAACGGCCTCCACCGTGTTTGACGTTCCCCTGGGAGACGCGCAAGCGGGGGCGTACCTCGTCGAGCTGTTGTCGTTCGCTGCCGTCGAGCATCTCAGGAAGAAAGCCGGTCAGGGTTTTCCGCTTGATGGTGTTCATCGAATCAAGATTTCTGCCATGAGAGCCGGTGAGGCTGAGGTCGTGGGAACGGTTGAACTCCCTGCGCCAGGGAAGCTTCCCGATACAAAGGCGCACATGCCACCTCGAGGTCCTGTTGTGGGCCTTCTCGCCGCCCTCAACGAGGTCGTAGCCGATACGTCCGTTTCGAGTCAGCCTTCCACAGGAGGAAGCCTTGTCCCCGTTGCGAAATTTGTGCAGCTATCCGGCCCGTTCGAGGCACGTCTCAGGGGGGCTGGGGTAGATCCATCCGGTATGTCCCTCATCGACCTCACTCTCGGTCTTTTCCGTTCCGGTGGCTATGCGGTTGAGGCAACCGGAAAGAACATGGCAACGGCCCCGGATGCTTCGATCTACAGCGCTTCGAAGGCCGGTGAAAAGGTCACCCTTGTGGTTTTTGCTCATGGCGAAGGCGATTACCCGGAGGTTGACGAAAGGGTATTTGGAGAACTTGCGGTACTCGCAGGCCAGTCAAATGCTCAGCGCACAATTCTCATGTCTGACAAGTTTGGTCCATACACAATGTACGAACGCGAACGCAGGGACAAGCGGCTTGTGTTCGTCACCCGAGAGAGACTTCAGGCCTTTGTTGACTCTTTCGGGATCGGTTAGGACCGCAAAGGGCATCGACCGGTACACTCGAAAGCGAAAGGAGCCATCATGTTCGGATTTATTAAGAACATCGGGGGCCCAGAGCTCATCATCATCCTTGTCGTAGTGATGCTTCTTTTTGGCGCTGCGAAACTTCCACAGCTAGCACGGTCAATCGGGGCCTCTGCGAAGGAATTCCGCAAAGGCGTTGAAGAAGGCGCAGACGAGGTCGACGAGGACCAAGAAGACTCGGACTAGCGCTTTTCCGGAACTACGGAAGGCCGCGCTACGTTGTACTCCTTGAGATGGGCACCATGGCCGACCAACCTACGTTGACCTGGGAAGAAGTCGCACAGCGGTACGGTCGCAAGATCTACACCTTTGCGTATCGACTCACGGGAAATCCTGACGATGCAGCAGATCTCGTTCAGGAGGTCCTGCTTCGCGTCCGGAAGGGCCTCGCTTCCTACACCCCAGGCTCATTCGACGGCTGGTTGTGGCGCATCACGCGAAACGCATTCCTCGATGGTGTCCGCAAGAAGAAACGGCGCCCGACGCAACCGTTCCCAGAGGGAGACTCCTTCGCTTTCGGAGCGAGCCCTTCCCCTGACGAGGTCCTAGCGTCCGTCCGACTCTCCGATGACGTGCAGAGTGCACTTCTCAAGCTGCCCTATGACTTCAGGGAAGCTGTTGTTCTATGCGACGTCGTTGGATTGACCTATGACGAGATCGCAGATGCGACAGACGTTCCGCTCCGCACTGCGGTTGCGATCGCGGCGGGTGCTGCTGCCGTGTCGACGATGTTTGCACTGACCCCGCTTGGGGATGGTCCCGATCCAACCGCAGTGTCGATCGTCGACCTTGAGTCGCGACACGTCGCGGTGTCCTCTGGTGGGGGCACGCCAACTGGAGTGCTGGTGACCTCGCCATGACGCCGATACGACGCCTGGCGACGGTGAGTGCGACTGCTGCCATCTCGATTGGCCTGTTTTCCACCGCAGCATCTGCTGGTGATTTGACGGATTACCTCGATAGGGCACAAGAATCGACCTACACCGCCAACCGGCTTGTCGTCTCGGTGTGGGGCGATCAAACGCAGGTGTCCACCGCGTTTGTTGAACACTCCTATGGCATGGAAATGGTTCGAGTCGACACCACATGGACGATGGTCGGTAACGGCACGTCGGTAACGGTGAACGATTCACCACAAGGCGTCGCTTTCGTCACCCACGCCGAACCAATTGACACCGGGCGCTACACCATCGGTGAAGTCGTCGATGTGAGGCATATGCGGCGCGATTGTCAAATTGTCGACGTGCTGGAAGACGGGAAACTGAGGGCGAGCATCCTCATCGACGTGCGAACGGGCGCCCCGCTCATATCCGAAATGTTTACCGACGCCGGAAACGTATTCAGAAGGTCAAGCCTTCAAGATTTCAAGGCCTATAGGACCTACGCTGGCCCCAAGGACACGCGTGCATTCGAGTATGAGATCGTTATGCCGGTCGAATCAGATGTTCTGCCTCGCCTTATGGCCGGCTATCAGCTTGTTGGCATATTCCCCGCACCAGGGGGTGCTGAGCAGGGGTTCTATAGCGATGGGCTCTTCTCGTTCTCATTGTTCACTTTGTCCGACACCGCTGCCGTGTCAGGTTTCGAGACTCCTGGGACGATGGTGACCGAGAACGGAACCTATGACGTGGTCGCAACGGCTCACGATGTACGAATTCACTGGACAGATGGGTCATACGACTACGTGATTGTCGGTGATATGCCGCCGGATCATGCAGTCGAGATCCTCGCCGAACTCCCATCCCCAAGTACACGATCGATGTTCAGCCGATGGTGGAACAGAGTGTTTGGCTAAGCGCCGAAGGCGCTGTTCACCGTCTACCGTCTACCGTCTACCGATAAGAACGGCTACTGCCGATTGCGGAAACGGAACTATCAATTGTCCGAATCCGGATTCTCGAGAACCGAACGGTAGACGGTAGACGGTGAACGGTAGACGCCTCTAGTCTCGTCCGATTTCTCGTCTCGCCAGGACCATCTTGTGGACTTCGTCTGGGCCGTCGGCAATGCGCAATGTCCGCATGTTCGCCCACATGGAAGCCAAAGGAGTGTCATCTGTGACCCCCATTCCTCCGTGCACTTGAACAGCTTTATCGATGACCCATAGGGCAACGTTTGGAGCCACGATCTTGATCGCTGACACCTCGACCCGTGCAGCTCTGTTGCCCTGGGTATCGATCAACCACGCAGCCCTCATGACGAGGAGTCTTGCTTGGTCGATACGTAAGCGTGATTCGGCAATCCAGTCCTGGATCACACCCTGGTCTGCGACCCGCTTGCCGAAGGCCTCTCGAGATTTGGCTCTGTCCACCATGAGGGACAAGGCTCTCTCTGCTTGACCGATGGCTCTCATACAGTGATGAATGCGACCCGGTCCCAGTCGAGCTTGGGCGATCATGTACCCCTCGCCCGGGCCGGAGATCAAGTTCGTTGCGGGTACTCGAACGTTGTCATAGTCAACTTCGGCATGCCCACCTCGATGCCGGTAGCCGTACACCGGAACGTCGCGAACTGTCGTCACACCTTCGGTGTCGGTTGGGACCAAGATCATTGAGAACCGCTGCTTTGGCGGGGCGTCGGGGTTGGTCACACCCATGACGATCGCAACCTTGGAATCCTTTGACATGGCGCCAGAGGAGAACCATTTTCGGCCGTTCACGATGTACGAATCGCCGTCGGGTGTTATCGACAATTCCAGATTGCGAGGGTCAGACGAAGCAACCGCAGGCTCAGTCATTCCAAAGTTCGATCGAATGTGTCCATCGAGAAGGGGAACGAGCCAACGCTCCTTTTGCTCCGCCGTTCCGAAGAGGTGCAGTACCTCCATGTTGCCGGTATCTGGTGCAGAGCAATTGGTCGCTTCGGGGGCGAGCTCGATCGCCCGACCCATCATTTCGGCGAGTGGTGCGTACTCTGAATTGTTGAGACCCGCTCCGTACTCCTCATCGGGGAGAAACAGGTTCCAAAGACCTCGTGCCCTGGCTTCGGTCTTGAGTCCAGCCATTTCTGGTACTGCTTCGACTGGATCAGACCCCCACTCCGAGCGGTCGTGGATCGCCTTTTCGGCCGGATAGATGTGCGATTGCATGAATTCGGCGAGGCGAGCTTGATAGTCGAGTGATTTCGCCGAGTGTGAAAAGTCCATGCGGCACAGACTAATGCAGGCGCCGAGGCGCCCTGCGGGAGCTTTCAGCTTTCAGCTTTCAGCTCACAGAAACGGAACCTGCGATCGCCAGCGCTGTCCTTAGGCCTCTCGCAAACGGTCCCCCTCCGGCGGCACCCTCCTGGCTCGCAGGGCTCGCCCGTCCTCCCTCCAGGGAGGACCGAAGAAAGGTCGGTCCGCCTTTCAATGGGGGCGGCAGGACGGTAAGCGGTAAACGCCTAGTCCCTGTCCTCCGGTGCTTCGTCGTAGTAGTCGAGGCGGTCGAGGGGTTGGACGAGAGACGTGAGCACATTCATGGTGTGGGCTGTAGTCCGCTTGAGGAATCGAAAGTACAACGCCCTGGCAACGGCTTCCGACGTTGGACCCTCATAGTTGTATGCCTCTTTGACCTTGTCGTCATAGTCCGCAAGGAACCCGTCGGCTTTGCCGATGAGGCGCTGGGCTTCTTCGGCGTCTGTCGCCTCGAATGCCTTCGCAGCGTCGAGAATCAGCTGTGCAACGGCGTCTCGGTACCGCTCGAGTTCAGCGCTGTCCTCCGATGTGTCGAAGTTTGTCCCGTACCGCACCAGGTCGTAGATGTTTTTTGCATAGTCGCCGATCCGCTCGGCATCCTTGACGATCGACGCGTATTGCAGGACGAGTAGCAGGTCGGTGTCATTGACGGCAGCATGCACCATCAGGAGACGTCGTGCATCTCGCTGTGCCGCGTTGATGTCCTTGTCCGTCGAACGAACCTCGCGCTTCGTTTGTTTGGACTTCCCACCGCCAAAGAGAGCGTCTGTAGCTGCCATGAACACATCGTGGCCGTCACGCAGCATTCCAACGATGGTTGCCTGCACAGCTGCGAGGCCCGACTGGGTGTTGCCTTTGAAGAATTCGAGAACCATGGGTTCCTCCTGCTAGCTGAAAATGAAAATACCAGCAACTGGGATCGCGATGAACATTGTCAGCGTGTATGCGACGGCTACCCACCGACGTTTCACAGCGACCTCGGCAAGCCTTTCGGCGAGCATGACTGGCACATAGCGGATACGGGGAATCGGATATGTCAAAGCGATCGCGAAGACATTGAACAGCAGGTGAACGAGAGCGATTGTCATCGCGTCTATCGAGTTCGTGGCGAGTGCTGCGATCAGGGCCGTAACGGTTGTCCCGATATTCGCGCCGAGTGTGATGGGGTACGCATTTCTGACGAGGAGAACCCCTGAGGCGACGAGGGGGATGAGGATCGACGTCGTGATGCTTGACGACTGAACAGCAATTGTCACCACCACGCCGACACCCATTCCGACCAAACCGGACTTTTCAAGAGAGGCGTTGACCGACCTCTCGATCCGGTCAGCGATGAGTTTTTTCATGTTCTTCGTGATGTATGCCAGCGTGAAGAAGATGACTCCGATTCCAACACCGATGAAGGTGACGCTGAGAGCGGTCACGTTGGAGATGAGAGGAGCAAGCACGCGTTCGATCTGGTGGAAACCCCATGAAACGGCGCCCTTGATCGGTGAATTGAAAGTTGCGTCGGACCCACCCGGGAGCCATCGTGCGACAGCAGCGGCCTCCTGGTGAAGCCAGCCGGTAAGGAGTTCGATTGGGAGAAGGATGGCAACGGCGATGAGGTTGAAGAAGTCGTGCATCGTTGCGGCAGCAAACGCACGACGGAACTCGTCCGTTCGGCGCGCATGAGCCAACGCGACGATGGTGTTTGTCACGGTTGTCCCGATGTTCGCTCCCATGATCATCGGCACTGCTGTTTCTATGGGTATTACTCCAGCGGCGACGAGTCCAACAATGGTTGCGGTTGTGACGGATGAGGATTGCACGAGCACGGTCGCAAGAATTCCGACGAAGAGAGCGGCTAAGGGGTTGGTAATGCCTTCGAATAGACCGCCGGCCGCATCGTCTCCGAGACCTTTGACTCCCGATTCGAGCAGCTTGACGCCGACAAGAAACATGTACAGGAGGAAGACCACGAGCACCGAGCGAACCCATGTGGGGATTCGATCGGAAACTCCAGCAACAATCGGCGACCCGCCTAGTCCGTCAGAACCAGTTAGGCCGAGTGAATTGTCGGTCATATCAGAAGAACTTCTCGATGTTCGACACGGGCATTACGACGAGAGCATAGGTCTGTACTGAATCGGTGGAGTTGCGCCGCCGCCGCTCTTCCGCTCTTCCGCCCCATCGCTAGGCTGAATCAGGCGGAACATTCTGAACCAACCATTTTTCAGAACATAGGGAGGGCGGGCATGACCGATTCACAAACGAAGCAGTGTCCAGTCTGTGCAGAGCAGATTCAGGTCCAATCACTGGTGTGCAGATTCTGCGGCGTCGACTACCAATCTGGTTCGGTGGGTTCACCCCAGGCGACGACGAATGGTCTGGCGATAGCCTCACTCGTGCTCGGAATTGTATGGATCTATTGGATCGGGTCAGTCTTGGCCGTGATCTTCGGTGGAGTTGCGATCAAGCAAATCAATGCATCCAACGGGCAGCAGGGGGGCAAGGGCCTTGCGATTGCCGGACTGGTTCTCGGCCTCGTCGGAGTGACTACGTTTGTCCTCTTTGTTCCCGTCTTGGCCAGTTGGTGAATCACCCGCACCCTCGATAGGGCTCTACTCGTCCCCGAGGACCGTCTCGTCGAGGAGAACCCTTGCATTCCATCCAATGGGGTCGGCGAACTCGGCGAGTGTTGGCATGTGCGATGGGTCGTCCCAGACCTTGGTCAAGGCATCCTCGCCCCAACGTTCCACGACCGCGTCGCAGAACTGTGCTGCATCCTTGGCGCGCCACCGTTCAAGATTGAGCCCTGCGAACTCCTGAAGGAATTGCTCAGCCTTGTCCGGTTCGGTTCTTCTTCGGTTGAAGGTCTCTTCGATTCGGTCGACACCTGGCAGGAGTTCGGCCCCCGCGGCTTTCACCAGCCGGTCCGTGTAGCCCTCAATGAAGGCAGTAAAGGCCTGTATGTCAGCGAGCTTCTCGGGGTCTGACGACGCTTTGAGTAGTCCGGCGCCCTCTTCGTCAGTCTCGAACATCCGCTGCATTTCCGCTGGGTCGCTCATTGCAGAGAGCTTCCCCATCAGGTCTGACATATCGAATTCGACGGTGTCGTAGAACGCTTCGATAAGTGTCACGAACCGGCCCCGAATCCACTCCACTGCCATCACACGATGAAACGCAACCTCATGGAGCGCGGCCCACAGCCTTACCTGGCGGTGATCGATTCCGTGATCGATAGCGAAGTCGTCGAGGTTCGGAACGATCACATAAGGTCGGTCGTGATCCATGGCGGGTATCCCCGTATCAAATTGTCCAAGCGCGCGATGGGACATGAACCCGACCATCGTCCCCGCCTGCACACCGAGCAGCGCAGGTCCCAACGGAGCCAGCATCGAACTCATTGATCCCATAGCTCCGAAATCCGGCAAACCTGGGATTTGGTCGGTGTCTGTGAGGGACGACAGTTTCTCGCTGAGTGGTTCGACAAGAATACGAAACTACTGTTGGTTCTCCGCTGCCCATGTTGCCCGATCCGTCGGGTTCAGCTCGCCTGGTGCCGGGGAGGGCAGGTCTGCCACCGCCGAGATCCTGAGTTCCGCAACATGGGCAAGCTCCATGTACTCCTCAGCTACCGCCGGGTCGATTGGTTGGGCAGGGCCGGCAAGGCTTTTTGTCACCTCTCGAGCGAGATTCCAGTTGACCGGCCCAGAGCACTGCAGGA
>JAQCAA010000058.1 GCA_027728645.1 Actinomycetota bacterium
CTCACCTTCTGTTGCATCATCCATCAGCGAAAAGATCAACTGGGTGGTCGCCAGTTCAAGGACCGCGTCCCCCAAGAATTCAAGCCGCTCGTACGTTGGAGCATCCGAGTTCTCAGAGCCGTAGGAGGAATGGGTCAACGCTGTGACAAGCAACTCCCTATCGGCGAACGAATGACCGAGAACTTTCTCGAAGCCGCTGAGTGCATCCCCTGCGGTCGCCTCAGCGGGCTGCTGCGGCGATTCCATCGCTGATCTTCTCCACGAGTCCGGACCGAACACCCTCATCCGCCATCACAATCGCGTTCGTCACCGCTACCCGTGACGACGACCCGTGGGCGATCACGACCACACCCTTCGTACCCACAAGGTGTGCGCCGCCAACGGACTCCGGACTGAGGCGCTCGCGAAGCTTCATGAAAGCCGGCATGAGGAGGGGTACAAGGTCCTCGTACTCGGGTGCCGCAAGAACCTCAAAGATCATGTTCTGGATGGCCTTGCCCGCACCCTCACTTGTCTTGAGAAGAACGTTTCCGGTGAATCCATCGGTCACAATGACGTCTGCATTCTTCGTGGCGAGATCGCGCCCTTCCACGTTCCCGATGAAGTTGATCGCATCGGAAGATGTGAGGAGTTTGTGGGCCTCTCTCTCGATGTCGCGGCCCTTCGTCGGCTCTTCACCGATATTAAGAAGGCCTACTCTCGGATTCTCTGTGTGGTTGTACACCTCGGAAAGTGCGGTCCCCATGACAGCGAACTGAAGCAGGTGCTCGGCTTTCACCTCGAGATTGGCCCCCATGTCCATAACGACATGACCAGTAGGAAAGAACGAAGCAACAGCCGGCCTCGACACACCTTTCAGCCTGCCAATCAGAAAAGCAGCACATGCCATGGCAGCGCCTGTGGAACCGGCAGACACCATTGCATCTGCCTCGCCTGCTGCGACCATACGCGATGCAACGACGACTGAGGCGTCCTTCTTCTCCCGGATCGCGTGGGCTGGATCGTCATCCATGTCAATGGTTTCGCCAGCGTGACGGATGGGGACACCTTCGCCCCTGTCGCCAAGAACCGCTCTCAACGTCGGTTCGTCCCCGACGAGAACGATCTCTACGTTTCTATCCCTCGCTGCGAGGGCACCCTCGACAATCTCATGCGGGGCATTGTCGCCCCCCATCGCATCGATGGCTATGAGTGGCATAACCGGCTACGACGCCGAAATGACCTCGCGCCCGTTGTACGTACCGCACGTGTCACAGACGCGATGAGGCGCATGCGGTGCGTTGCACTGTGAGCAGCGAGCAATCGAGGGCCGCGCAACCTTCCACTGGGCCTTGCGACGCCTGGTCCGAGACCTCGACATCTTCTTTTTTGGTACTGCCATCGTGATAATCCTTTGGTCAATCTTCGGGCCCGAGCAAGTCCTTGAGGACGGCGAAGGGCGAGCGCAAAATACCATCGTCACCCGAAGCACCTGTATTCAAGTCGTTTTGTGCACTATCGACAACTCCGGGGCAGTCTTCGCCGCATGTGGTTACCACAGGAAGAGATAGCAACACCTCATCTCGGAGCATCTGTTCAACATCAATTTCGTGGCCATCAAGTGGATACGTCTCGTCGTCGTCTTCCTTGTCAAAAAGCGCACCGATGGTGGCCCTACGCTCAGTCGTTGTAGCACGCAGACACCGGTGACAGGTCTCTTCGGTGACGAACGACACGGATCCCGTCACCGCAACGCCTCCTGAAACGGGATGAAACGTCATGTCAGCAATGACGGGTTCGTCGTCTACGAGCCGAATGAGTTCGAGACTCCAATCAACGGTCGTATCAACTGTCACGGACCGACCGGACGCGCTCGTGCCCACAAGGTCTGACACATTGAAGACGAAAGGGCTCTGCCGCATCGCCTCAGGGTAGGGATACACGCTCGCCATGTGAGCACGGTTTCTGGCAGATCTACTGACTAATTGGAGGTGGCTCCGTTGGTGGCAACGCCTTGTGGAGCTCCGCTCTTGCTTCGGTGACGTACCGATACAACTCTCCGAGGACAGTCTCGGCCTCGCTGAGGTGGCGTTCGGCATAGTCCTCAGCCTCGAGCCGAATCCTGCGGCCCTCGGATTCCGCGTTTCTCACAATCAAGTTCGCTTCGGCCACGGATTCCTGAACGACATAGTTCTCGGAAATCAATTGCTCTGACTCGGTCCTGGCCTTGGCGATGAGTTCGCCTGCCTTTTCGTTGGTTCTTGCGATGTAGGCCTCGCGCTCTCGCACCATCCACCGCGCAGCTCGCAATTCTTCAGGAAGGTCCTCGACAGCCTGATGAAGCCGATCGAGTATCTCTTCTTGGTTGACCATTACCTTGCTCGAAAGCGGGACGGTTCGAGCCTGCTCAATCTCTGTGATCAGCTCCTCGAGCATTTCGAATATTGCGCCGGGCACAGGCGGGAACGCCTTGGGATCGTCTGGTTGTTCAATCATGAAAGTCGCTCCTTCAATGCTGCTGCCACCGGACCTGGGACGAGAGCATCTACCGAACCTCCGAGTCTGGCGACCTCTTTTACAAGTGATGAAGACAGATAACCGTATTCAGGCTTTGTCGCCACCAATAGTGAAACAACGTCCCCTGACAGGTGGCGATTCATTTGGGACATCTGGATCTCGTACTCGAAGTCGGTAACTGCTCTGAGTCCCTTTATGACAGTCTTTGCACCGATGGCAACCGCGTAATCGACAAGGAGTCCCTGGAAGCTGGCCACAGAAACGTTCGGCCACTGTGCCGTACATTCTTCAAGAAGCGATACCCGTTCTTCTGCCGAGAACATGGGAGACTTCGACGGATTATGGACGACACCAACAACAACGCTGTCGAACAGCCCAACGCAACGCTCCACCACATCAAGGTGACCTTTGGTCGGGGGGTCAAAGCTCCCTGGAACCAGCGCAGTTATCACGAATCGATCCTCTCCATCATTGTTATCACAGCATCACCGTAATGCCGCTGATCGATGGAAGTGAGGAATTCAGGCACCGTGAAGCCTGTGGTTCCCTGTCTGTGCACCACCACGAGACCACCGGCTGCAACGATGCTGTCAAGGGAGCGAACGACGGAGTCGACGGCTGAGTCCTCGTCTGCATACGGAGGGTCGACAAAGACGATATCGAATGTCGTCTTGAGCCGTGGAATAGCGGCGGCAACAGCTGCCGTGATGACACTTCCGCCAAGCCGAACCGTCGCGATGTTGGAGCTCACGACCGCCGCTGCAGAACGGTCACTCTCGACGAACAACGCGGTGGCTGCACCCCTGCTGAGCGCTTCGAGTCCGAGGGATCCTGAACCGGCAAAAAGGTCAAGGACATCAGCTTCGGGGAGTCGATCAGCAATGATTGAAAACAACGATTCCCTAGCTCGTCCTGTCATGGGTCGAGTGCCTTTCGACGGCACCTTCAGTGTCGCTCCCTTCGCTGCTCCTGCGATGATCCTCATAGTTCAACCGCATCATCATTGACCTCTTCGTCAATGGCCTCTGGTAGAGCCCCGAGGAAGCGGTCGGCCTCGTCGAGGATCGCCTCGACAAATAGCGAACCCCGTGCTTCCTCCACGGCCGTCGCCGCTACTCCGGCAGCGGCTTCGAGAAGATCAGCATCTCGCACGATGTCCCCAAGTCTCAGGTCGGCAGCGCCAGACTGCGTGTCTCCGAAGATTTTCCCCTGTCCTCGAATCTCAAGGTCGCGCATGGCAAGGGCGTACCCGTCGTTTGAATCGAGCATTGCTTGGATCCGCGCCGCTGCATCGTCGGTTGACGAGTTCGCTGCGAGCAGGCAGGAACCGCGATACTGCCCCCGGCCGACACGGCCACGCAACTGGTGGAGCTGGCTCAGCCCAAATCGTTCGGCATTCCGAACGACAATCAGCGTCGCGTTCGGAACATCGATGCCGACCTCGATGACCGTGGTGGCAACCAGCACGTCAATCTCCCCACTTCGGACTCGCCCCATAACGTCAGCCTTGTCCTGGGAAGGCATCTGCCCATGAAGCAACTCAGACCGCACGTGAGGGAGCGATTCTCGAATTCGTTCAAATTCCGACGAAGCTGACCGTGCTTCGATCTTGTCTGACTCGTTGACAAGCGGACAGACCACAAAGACCTGCCTTCCATCTGAAACGTGTCTTCGAATCTCTGCGTCGATCACAGCTTCCGCTTTGGGACCCTCATCCACAGCAACGGTCTCAACGGGAACGCGTCCAGACGGCATGTCCTTGATCGATGACACTTTCAGGTCGCCGTATTGGACCATCGCAAGGGTCCTCGGAATCGGTGTCGCCGTCATCAACAGAAAATCTGGAACGGCGCCATCATTGCGGGCAGATCGGAGTTGCACCCGTTGCTCGACGCCGAAACGATGTTGCTCATCAACGACCGCTAGACCAAGTGACCCCATGTTCACGTCTGGCTGGATGAGCGCTTGAGTCCCGAACGCGATGTCGATGAGACCGTCGCCGAGCCACACAAGGCCTTGGGCCCTGTCAACATCTCCAGAAACAAAGTTTGCCGTCACACGTGAACCTGTGAACAGCCCGATCCGAACCGGCCGCGTGACCGGATCGCGCCCACCGAAAAGGGATGACGTCCCTGCTGCCCCAAAATCCTCCTCGGCTGGAGCCATGCGGGCGTCACGAAGAATCTGCGCCGTCCCGAGATAATGCTGAGTTGCGAGGACTTCTGTTGGCGCCATGACCGCTCCCTGGTGTCCGCCCTCGACCGAGGCGAGCATCGCAAGCACGACGACGATTGTCTTTCCTGATCCAACCTCTCCTTGGAGAAGCCGGTGCATCGGTGTCGTGGCGATCATGTCGGCCCGAATCGACTGGAGAGCCTCTTCTTGTCCTTCCGTCAGGTCGAACGGGACCTGACTTCGAAACCGGGTTGTCAGTTCGCCTGTTTCTACGTTCGATACGCCTCGGCGTGATTGGTAGTCGTCGTGTTCCCTTGCCTTGAACGCCATCTGAATGCGGAGAAACTCATCGAAGATGAGCCGCTTTCGCGCTCCCCCGACATCTCGCATCTCCTGAGGAAAGTGAATGCTCTGGAATGCTGTTGAACGATCCACGAGATCGAGGTGATCGAGTTGGGATTCATTCAACACATCTTCGATAGGGATCGAACGGGAGAGCGCATTCGCTATGCATTCGCGAATCTTGGATGGACTCAGCCCACCAACGCCGGGGTGAATCGGAACCACGCTGTGGGTCAAGAGAGATTCTTTCCCGCCAAAAACTTGCATATCGGGGCTCTTCATCTGTCGTGACCCGCGGAAGAGCTCAATCTTGCCAGACAACAGAACTTCACTGCCGACGGTGGCCCTGACGTATGGATTGAACCAGACTGCACGAACAGTGCTTGTTCCATCAGAGACTCGTGCGGCCACCATCGTGCGTCCACCCTTGATACGGACCTTGGAGAACTCCGTGACCTCGCCGCCAATGGTCACTTCCTCGTCGACGGGGGCGGCGCCGATATCAAAGAGCTGGGATCGATCGAGGTATCGCCTTGGTGCGTGAAGAAGGAGTCTGGCTACGGAGCCGACACCGACGGAATCGAGCTTCTTACGCGTAACGGCTCCGATGCCCTTGACCATGTCGACGGGTATCTCGTCGAGATAGGCAAGCGTTCGCTTCAACGGTGTCGGTTGTGTTGTCACAAGAGTGATGTTGGTCGGTTTTCGGAGTCAGTGTGTACATGCAGCTATGTATCTACAAATATCTACAAACACCAACGAGACTTCGCCGGTGCCGGTTTTCGGTCTACGGTGCGCTCACGCACCCGCATCTATGAGAGTCGAGTATGTGACTCGCCGCTATTATCGTTCCGCAGCACCTCAGGAGGATTACCCACAATGGCATACCGATGTGAAATCTGCGGAAAAGAGCCGTGGACCGGGAAACAAGTCAGCTTCTCGCACAAGCGTTCATCAAAAACTTGGCGTCCGAACATTCAAAAGATTCGTGTGAAACACGGAACGAACCGCCGCAGGGCCAAGGTATGCACATCGTGCATCAAGGCGGGCAAGGTCGAGAAGGTCTAGTGCAAGGCGTCGTCAAGATATACGACAGCGCCACGGGTTTCGGCATCATCGTTCGTGATGACGACCGCTCAGAGGTCCTCCTAAAACCAGGCAGCCTCGACGGTTCGCTTTTCCGCTTCCTCCGACAAGGACAACGAGTCCGCTTCGATCAATCAGCGGACGACTCCCCTGTCGCAACCAACCTCCGCTTCGGCTCAGACGGGTATTGAGACGCGATCGCCGTTGGCGATCGGTTCACCGTCTACCGTCTACCGTCCTCGTGTAAGCTTCTCTCATGGTCCAAGCATATGTACTCATCCAGACGGATTCGGGAAAAGCATCTGAGGTGGCTGCCGCCATTTCTGAGATCGAGGGCGTCACGTCATGTCACGCAGTTACCGGCCCATACGACGTCATCGTCTCAGCTTCGGCCGAAGATGTCGATGCACTTGGTCATCTCGTGGTGTCAATGATTCAACCGGTCGAGGGCATCGATCGCACCCTCACCTGCCCGGTCATCAGGATCTGACAGACGCTTCTAGCGCGTCGATAACTTCCAACGTTGTGCATGCCTGCTGAACGCAGCGTCTACGAGTTGCGAGCACAATTCCTCGTACGTGACACCTGAGGCGACCCACATCTTTGGGAATCCTGAAATTGAAGTGAACCCTGGCATCGTATTCGCCTCGCTGAAAAGAAACTTTCGGGCAGCGGTGTCATACAAGAAGTCGATCCTCGCCAGTCCTGACAGGCCAAACAGATCAAAGACCGTTTCAGCCAGCGCTCGTACGATCTTCGTTTCTTCGTCTGTCAAGTCCGCAGGCGCCGCGCATTCGCCACCACCGTCCTCGTACTTTGCTTCATACGTGTACCAATCAGATCCGGTGAGGATCTCGCCTGGCAAAGATGCTCGCGGGCCGTCAAGAACGGCGACTTCGATCTCTCGCCCGATTACGCCCTCCTCCACGATCACCTTGGTGTCATACCGAAAGGCAAGTGAGATCGCGCTCGCCATGGAATCCACATCTTCAACCTTGGAGATGCCGACCGATGAACCCTGAGCTGACGGCTTGACAAACAGGGGAAAACGCAAACCGTGAACAACAGTCAATGCAACACCTACGGGATCGACATCCCACTCTGGGCGTCTGATCGCCCGCCACGGGGATGTCGCAACACCAGCAGCGGCCGCGATCTGTTTGGTGACGTCCTTGTCCATGCAGAGAGCGCTCGCCAGGACACCGCAGCCGACATAGGGAAGGTCGCAGACTTCGAAAAGTCCTTGAACAGTTCCATCCTCTCCCATCGGGCCATGAAGCACTGGGAAGATGACATCAAACTCCACCGTTTCTCCCCCTACGTCGAGCACACCCTCTGGCACCGTCAGTGAAACTGAGCGACCCTCGGCTCTGAATGGCCGGAATGATGTATCAGCGAGGAACCATTGGCCCTGCCGGTCGATACCGACAGGGATCACTCTGTGCCCAGATCCCGAGAGTGCATCGTGCACAGACACCGCGGACGAGCACGAAACCTCGTGTTCGGATGACTTTCCGCCGAAAAGAAGAAGGACTCTGGACATGCGAGAAGATTACCGTGTGGAATGATATCTCAAGGGGTTTGGGGTGAGCGTGCAAAACAGTCGTCCGATAATCGACTACCGGATCAGAATCATCAACACCGGCCTGATTTTGTCATGGTTCGCTCTTGTCATCCTCGTTCTGTGGACAATCCGACTCGAATCCGAGGAGCGAACCGCGACCCTTGTCGCCGTTGGAGCCCTCACTGTGGGCTTGATCGCACTCACCCTGATCCCTTGGAAGAAGCTTGAATCCGCACTTACGGACTGGCTCATTGCACTTTGGTGTGTTTCGGCCCTCATCGCACAACTTGTTGTTGTACTCCGCAGCCCGCACACTCCGACCGTCATTGGCTTTCTAATTGTTCCGTTCTTCGCCGCTGCCACCGCCATCGCTATTCGACCGCTGATGGCGGTTGGCGCAACATCGATAGCTGCGTACGCGATAGCACTCGGAGAATCCTCGGGATACGCAACTGCGAGTTCGAGTACCTCGATTCTTGCCTTCGTCGGTGCAACGGTGTTCGTCGTGCTCATCTCCCTCGGGATTCGCTCCCAAATCCAGGAGTCGTCTCATCGGTACGACGAACTTGCATCTCGCGAATCGGAGCTTGCAGGGCACGAGCAAGAACTCGCCCGCCTCTACGACGTTTCTCTTGCAATTGGGGCTGGAACAAAACTGAACGAAGTGCTCCCGGAGCTCGTCGGCAGAGTCGCAGACTCCGTCGGCGCGCGAATCGGCCTTGTGATGCTCTACGAGCCAGCGGAGGAGAACCTTGCCCTTATGTCCCCGATCTGGGTTTCGGGTCACACTGTCCCAGCAGAAGAATTCATCATTGGGCTGAATCAACCAGGTCTGGCGCAGCGAGTCTTCATGTCAGGCGATGCCGCGATGGTCAACGGTCTCAGCGAATCGAACGAAGTAGACGCCATTGCCAGAGAGCTTGAAGCCGAAAGAATCGCAGCAGTCTCGCTCCGCGTCGAGGACCACATCATTGGCGTACTTCTCGTCGGAGACAAGAAGGGCCCATTCACCGAGGATGATCTCAAGACGCTCGAATCCGTCGCAGCGCCAGCAGCGCTTGTGCTCAACCAGATGACGCGGTACGAAGAGGCGAAGGCTTCAGGAGAACGGATGGCTGAACTTGCCCAGATGAAGACTGATTTCGTCTCTGTGGTTTCCCACGAGCTTCGGACGCCGCTCACATCAATCATTGGAGCCCTGAGCACCCTCCAACGACCTGAGCTGCTTCCGAAAGATTCACGAGCACAGCAACTCATCGATATGGCGGCGAAACAGTCTCATCGCCTTCGCACACTGATCGACGACCTCCTTGTGATGTCCAGGATTGAGGCATCATCGCTGCCTGTTCGCCAGACCAAGATCGATCTCGATGCGTTCCTGACCGAACTTCTTCAAAGTCTTCCCAACGGCGACGAGGTGGCACTCGATCTCGACCCTGCTGCGCAGGGATTGGTCGCCGACCCAGATCACCTTGCAAGGGTGATCACCAACCTCGTTGAGAACGCCCTTAAGTACGGCGGCGACAGCCAAGTCGAGATCGTCGCTACAGCCATGCGCAGCGAGACACGGCTGAGCGTCGTCGACCACGGTCCAGGCATTCCCTATGAGAAGCACGCGGTCATATTCGAGCGCTTCACTCTACTCCAACCCCATGCCACCCGCTCAAAAGGAGGCACCGGGCTCGGGCTGTCGATTGTGAAAGGACTCGCTGAAGCAATGCGAGGTCGCGTCTGGTTTGAGCCAACCGTCGGAGGAGGTGCGACGTTTACCCTTGCCCTACCTGCTCAAGAGGTCGGGGACGCTGAAGTTTGAGGACTGACCACTAGCCCTCGAGACCTTCGAGACCCTCGTTGCGGCCGGCGGCGTTGCCATGGAAGCCACCGTCGACATGGACGATCTCACCCGACGTAGCCAGAGAGAAATCTGACATCAGCACACACGCCATCTTCGCCACCGGATCAGGATCTCGAGGGTCCCACCCAAGCGGTGCACGAACAGCCCACAAATTTTCGTACTGAGTGAATCCAGGTATTGACTTGGCAGCAACCGTTCCAAGGGGCCCAGCGGAGACAAGGTTGGCTCGGATGTTGTCCTCACCGAGATATCGGGCCAGATAGCGGTTTACAGACTGAAGTGCAGATTTCGACACCCCCATCCAGTCGTAGCCAGGCCACGCGAGCGAGTTGTCAAAGTCGAGACCCACCAGGGCTCCTCCGCCTGCCTTGAGGAACAAGGGTCGCAGACCGACGGCAAGGGTCTTGTAGGAGAACGCTGAGGTCAGAAATGCGATACTCGCGGATTCGGCCGGTGTGTTGAGGAACTCGCCACCAAGCGCGTCGGCAGGTGCGAATGCAATCGCATGAAGCGCCCCATCGAGTCCCCCCCATTGAGCGTCCAACGTGGCAACGAGTGCATCCATGTGCTCGGAGTTGTTGATATCGAGCTCATGCACCTCTGCAGGATTCGGTAGGCGTTTGGCAGATCGGCTCGTCAGTGACATCCCACGACCAAAGCCGGTGAGTGCAACTTCTGCACCAAGCTCTTGCGCGACCTTCGCTGTGTGCCACGCAATCGAATCGTTCGTGAGCACTCCCGTGATGAGGAGGCGCTTTCCCTCGAGCATTGCGATCCCTTCGTTACTGGATTGTGAGACTAGGGCGCTGACAATCCGTCCAGCTGGCAGAACGATGATTTCACGATCGCAACAGGGAGCTCGACCACCACGATGTCCCCAAGACACGCGACACAAAGCTGGACGACAGAAAGGTCCTCACCACACGTGGCGCAAGGCTGGATTGCAACACTGTCCTCGCTACACGTTCATCCAAGCTCGAATACCGAGACCCATAACAAACAGCAGCAAGATGCCGTAGGTCAACGCGGGACGTTTGGCCATTGTCGATCGATACAAATACGCCAAGGTCAACGTAGAACATGTGGAACGAATTGACTGGCTCCCGACCGTTGGCGTAGAGCGACACACCAGATCCGATCTGGACCAGAATGGCTGCGATCGCAACTGCTCGCATATACGAGAACCAGCGCGAGGGATCCCGTTTCATGGCTGCGAGAACGAGACCCCAAACACCGACAACACCGCACGAGATCACGGCGAAGTAGAACCACTCCTGATGGAATCGAAAGACGCTGTTGAGGTCCACTTGTGCTCCGTTGACAGACAGGCCGAAGATACCGCCATCCCCTGCCGTACAACCGACGGGCGGCGTACCCTGCTCCCATGATCGAACTACACCCGCACGGCATCGCACACGGGGGCGAGGCGGTAGCCAGGAAGGACGGGAAGGCGCACTTCGTTGCAGGAGCAATGCCAGGCGAAGTCGTCACCGGCACCGTGATAGAGGACAAAGGATCGTGGGCTCGCGTTGCGTTGGTCGACGTGCTCGAATCCGCACCGGAACGAAGACAGCCTCCCTGTATCCACGCCGACCTCTGTGGCGGGTGTCAGTGGCAATTCGCAGGCGAGTCCATTCAACGCTCATGGAAGAGGGCAACAGTCATCAGCCAGCTTCAACATTTGGGCCGAGTCGACAAACCAGTTGTCCACGAGACGGTGAGCACAGGATCAGACTTCGCGTATCGAAATCGGATGGATTTCCATGTCGTCGATGGCAAGCCTGCGCTCTACCGATCGCGTTCAAATGATCTTGTCCCTTTGAGCGAGTGCCTCCTGCTCGCTGCCCCAATCCGTGAGGTGTTCGACAATCTCGGTGACCTCACTGGAATCACTCGTCTTATTCTGCGAGCTGGCATCAATACTGACACAATGGTCGCTCTCATCGAGGGTGAAGTACCAGACGACATCGAGTCATGGGGACTGCCTGTCGTGCACCTCGTCAACGAAACATTTCGGACAGTCGCCGGTGACCCGAACCTTTCTGAGGTTGTCGACGGGGTTCGGTTCGAGATCCCAGCAGAGGAGTTTTTCCAGAACAACACGGCAGGCGCAGAAGTGCTCGTGTCCCTTGTTCGGGCAATCCTCGAGGTTGGCGACGACGAGACCATGCTCGACGGATACTGCGGTGTCGGTCTCTTTGGGGCAACCGTTGGGCGCGATGCGGCGAGAGTTGTCGGTGTCGAGTCGTCACCGCGAGCGGCCAAATACGCCCGACGCAACCTCACTGCCTCCGGGGTCGAACACAACATCAAGACGGGATCTTTCTCGAGAGACATCGAATCACTCGACGAGTACTGGGATGTCGCTGTTGTGGATCCTCCACGAAAAGGCCTTGGCGAAAAGGGCGTCCAGACCGTCACATCGGCGATGCCAAGAGTGATCGCGTATGTCTCTTGCGATCCAGCGTCCTTCGCTCGCGATACGAAACTGCTCTCCGAATACGGATACGAGTTCGTTGAGGCCACACCGGTCGATATGTTCCCTCAGACATACCACGTGGAAGTCGTTGGCAGGTTCGACCGGATGCCGCTCGGAGACGAAGAAGCCGAGTAGATTCAGGCTATGACACCCAAGGCGTTGCTGCTCACCAGGCCATGGGGAGTTGCAGCGGCGATTCTCACTTCAGCCATTCTCGTGACGTACGTGTCCATAATCATTGCCGAAGGCAACAACTCAGTTTCTGACGTGCTGCCGTGGGCTCTGCTGTTGCTCGTTGGGGCTGGCAGTGCTTTCGTTGGAAGCCAAATCGCGGACCGCAACCGCGCCAAGAAGATGATGTTCATAGCGGCGGGAATCCTGCTGGCCATGGGTGCACTGAGTGTGTTCTCGATTGGTCTCGGGCTCATTGCGGCAGGGGCGCTCGCACTCGTGGGGGCCATGAAGCTGTCTGGCACTGAGGATCAGAACTGAACGAGCCTCGCCGCCTACATTGAGTCGAGGATCTCTTTGCGCTTGCGCTCGTACTCTTCGCCAGTGACAAGCCCATCGTCCCGAAGTGCTGCGAGCTTGCGGATAGCTTCCGCTCCGTCATCCTTTGGTCGCTTCGCACCCTTGCCTGAAGACAGGTCGATGCTTCTTGCCTCCCTGGTCTTGTACAGAACAGCCTGAAAGCGGTCCGGACGCGGGATGTTCGAGAAGCCGCTCTGACCAGTCTCGCCGGCAGACTCCACAAGGAGATCGCCAGCACCCAGAAGTCGTTCAATAACCGTTTGAGAGAAATTCACGTTCGTGATGCGTTCGAGAGGGATCTCGATACCGCTCTGGGCGATCAGTCCCTTCCTCGTAATCAGACGCTCGGAAGTGAGCACATACCGAGTGAACCACCAGTCGACCACGGGTCGGACCACAAACCAGGCAAGAACAAGAAGCGCCACGCCAGCACGATCGGCAAACAGTGCGTCAACACACCACTCGAACAGAGAGAACACGACCAGCACGCCGAGCCCCCACACCGCGGGAATGAGCAGCAGTTTCCAGTGTGGGTGAAACGAAGTAACAATCGTTTCGCCCTCGGTGAGTGAGTCATCAGGCCAAGCCATACACCAAGCGTAGTAGAGGCGGAGGGCAGAGGGCAGAGGGCAGAGGAGACAGCCGGATCCGAATCCCGATAACCGAAGAACCGACAGCACTGGCGACAGGCAGAGGACAGAGGACAGAGGACAGAGGACAGAGGACAGAGGACAGAGGACAGAGGAC
>JAQCAA010000059.1 GCA_027728645.1 Actinomycetota bacterium
ACTTCATGCTCAAGGAAATCCATGAGCAGCCTTCGGTGATTGCCGAAACTCTTGCAAGCAGGCTCGAACAGGATGGGTCGGTGTGGCTCGAGGATGTTGGCTTTGACGATGACTATGTGGCAGCGATCGACAGAGTGTGGATTACCGCATGTGGGACCGCGTACCATGCTGGGCTGATCGGACAGGAGATATTCCGAAGAGTGCTTCGGCTGCCGGCAAACGTCGAATACGCGCACGAGCTCAGATATGCGGATCCCATAATTGGCCCAAACGAGCTGACCATCGCGATTTCTCAATCAGGAGAAACGGCAGACACCCTCGCAGCAGCCCGACTTGCGATTGACAGCGGGTCACGAACCCTTGCGATAACGAACGTGGTTGGGTCGACTCTCTCGAGATATGCCGACGACATCTTGTACACCCGAGCGGGGCCCGAGATTTCGGTGGCGTCCACCAAGGCGTATATGGCGATGCTCATCGCTCAATACCTCGTAGCACTTCGGCTCGGCGCCGCCAGGGGTACGGTCGACAACGAGCTGGCTGCACGGGTTTCTCATGGTCTACATCTTCTCCCTGGAATCATCGAGGAGGTCCTTCAGAGAGAGGACCAGTCGATTGCTGCTGCGGAATCGATGGTCGACGCCGACGATGTCTACTTCATCGGAAGGGGGCTCGACTATGCGATTGCGATGGAGGGTTCGCTCAAGCTGAAAGAGATCTCGTACTTGCATTCAGAGGCGATGCCTGCGGGGGAGCTAAAGCACGGGACGCTCGCGCTCATTACGGATGGCGTCCCGGTGGTCGTAATACTGACGCAACGCGCGGTGTACGACAAGGTCATATCGGCCGTCCAGGAGGTCAAGGCTCGAGGTGGCAGGATTATTGCGGTCGCCTATGACTCGGATACTGAAATCGAAGCCCTAGCTGACATCGTGATGAGGATCCCAGACATGGAGGACCTCCTCGCCCCGGTCGCGGCGGTCGTGCCGTTGCAGCTGCTCGCGTATCACGTTGCTCGCATGCGCGGCCACGACATCGATCAACCGCGCAACCTCGCAAAGAGCGTGACCGTCGAATAGGCACTTCTGCTGCTCCCCCCCAGCTGACCGTTCTGGCGTGGCTTGCGGGAATATATTCCCGTGCCTCACGCCAAAACGTTCTTCCGCTTGCTCCAGCCTTATGTTGTCGTGGTTCACACCCCTCGGTACGCTCTTGGTATGGAAATAGTTGGGCTTGGGGTCGATTTGGCTGAAGTGTCGCGAGTGCGGCATCTCCTCGCTCGCGATCCGGAGAGATTCAGGAGTCGCTGTTTCACCGACGACGAATGGGCCTACGGGCACAGGTTCAACGATCCTTCCGAACGCCTTGCTGCCCGCTTCGCAGGCAAAGAAGCGGTCATGAAGTCGATGTTCACTGGTTGGCGACGCATTCCATGGAAAGACGTCGAGATCACCGGAGGAGGACCTCCAAGAGTGAAACTCCACGGCAAGGCAGCGAAGCGAGCCGAGATGCTTGGCATTGTTGACTTCAAGATCACGATTACTCACACAGGGGACACCGCCCTCGTATTCGTCGTATCTCTTGGAGAGCACAAGACATGAAACCCGTCCTGTCCGTTGCGGAAATGCGCAGGGTCGATGCAGAAACTGCTGAGAACATTGACATGCTCATGGATCGTGCCGCCTATGGCGTTGCTCTTGCTGCAGTCGATCTCGGTGCAGGCTACGGAACGACCGTTCGTGTGCTGTGCGGGAAAGGGAACAATGGCGGCGATGGGTATGTCGCAGCTGCATATCTCGCGGCCAGAGGTGCACGCGTGTTCGCACACTCGGTAGACGACCCTGCGCCGAACACTGCAGCGAGCAGAGCAAGGGAGAGGGCACGGCGCAATGGGGTCGCTGTGACAACACTCGGCGTTCCTCGACCCACAGACGTTTTGATTGACGCTGTGGTCGGCACCGGGTTCGTCGGGAAACTTTCCGATGACATTGCCGAGTGGACTCACATCGATACCGCGGTGGTAGCTGTCGACATCCCGTCCGGACTTGGTGGAGATACCGGGATTGCGAACGGTGCAGTCTTTGAAGCGGATATCACCGTTGCCTTCCACACCTTGAAACCGGGCCACCTCCTCGAGGACGGTCCGGATCTTTGCGGTGAGGTGCGGGTGGTCGACATCGGCCTTTCTGGGGGAGAGCCATCGATGTATCTGATGGGTGACGACGATGTGTTCGTTTCTGGGAGGGATAGACGAATCCACAAGTGGTCAGCTGGCGCAGTTGCAACGGTCGGTGGCGCGCCAGGGCTCACCGGGGCTGCAGTATTTGCCGCACGGGCAGCGCTCAGAGCTGGTGCTGGTGTTTCGACATTGATTGCACAGGCATCGACCGCTTCTGTCTATCTCTCTGCAGCAGTCGAAATTCCTACGATGGTGCTCGACCGACTGGCCACAGCTGACGATGCGACGACTTTGATTCGGCGGCTGAATCGGTTCGATGTATTGATCGTGGGGCCCGGGCTCGAACCAGCGCCAGGACCGTTCGTCGAGGGCCTCATTCGTGAATTTGATGGTGCCGTAATCCTCGACGCTGGGGCCTTGAACTCCCTCGCTGACACACGAGTTCTCCGGTCTCGTGATGCAGTTACGGTCTTGACTCCGCATGCAGGCGAGTTCAAACGTCTGACCGGACATGAGCCGAGCCTGTCCGCTGCCACCGCGCTTGCGGACGACACGGGTTCGATCGTCGTCCTGAAGGGGAACCCAACTCTTGTGGTCGGCGACAGGACGATTGTTGTTTCTTCTGGAGGTCCCGAGCTTGCAACAATCGGATCCGGAGATGTTCTCGCTGGAATGATTGGTGCCTTCGTTGCGAGCTCTCCCGATCCACTCTTGGCTGTGGCTTCGGCGGTTCATCTCCACGGAATTGCAGGAGCGGCAGTTCGTGAAGTCACCACGCTTACTACGCCTGACCTCCTCGCTGCGGTTGGTCCAACGGTCAGCGCATTTTCGGACTGAGGCGGAATCGCCGGAATCGCGTTGGTGGACTACCGTTGTGGAGTTCCCGAGACCGGAGATTCATGCGCCCCTCGTGGATCGAAATCGATCTCACTGCCATTGAACACAACGCACGCGAAATTGCGGATCACATCGCCCCGGCGATGCTGTGCGCCGTCATCAAGGCGGATGCGTACGGTCACGGTGATGTGCCTGTGGCGGATGCAGCGTTCCGTGGCGGGGCAGCCCTTCTCGCCGTCGCGCTCGTGGAAGAAGGCGTTCGCCTCAGGGAGGCCGATGTTGATCATCCGATTCTCGTGCTGTCTGAGCCGAGACTCATCGACACGGCTTCGATAGTTGCATATGGCCTCACCCCAACGGCGTACCGGCTCGAATTCGTAGAGCGCCTTGCCAAAGAAGCTGAAGCAGCTGGGAACACCCCCTATCCGGTTCATCTGAAGCTCGACACGGGGATGCACAGGGTCGGTGCGGCCCTCAGCGATGCGTTGACGATTGCCAGACGTATCAACGATGACCCACGGCTCGAGCTCACTGGCGTATTCACTCATTTCCCCGTTGCTGAGGAGGATCAAGAATTCACCGCCGAGCAGAACGCCGCCCTTGTCGACTTCGTTACTGAGCTCGCAGCCGAAGGCATCAAGCCAAAGCTTGTTCATGCCGCAAATACAGCGGCCGCTCTTGACCTCCCCGACACCCGACATTCCATGTGCAGGGTCGGACTTGGTTTGTACGGTATGCGTCCCACTCCGTCCTCTGGCACTGGCCTTGACTTGAGGCCGGCAATGCGTGTGGTGAGCCACATCGCCTATGTCCAAAATGTGCCAGACGGTGCACGACCGTCCTACGGGCGCATCAGATCTGTTGAAGGGCCAAGCAGAATCGTGACCGTGCCAATTGGGTACGCCGACGGTGTACCGAGGAAACTCAGCGCTGTGGGTGAAGTGTTGATCAACGGAGAGCGCTATCGCTACGCAGGCACCATCACAATGGACATGATCGTGGTTGACCTTGGCTCAGACACGGCTGAACGTGGGGACGAAGTGGTTCTCATCGGGCAACAAGGCGACGACGCAATCCGGGCCGAGGACTGGGCGGCGCTCCTCGGAACGATCAACTATGAGATTGTTTGTGGCTTCGGACCGCGTCTGCCTCGGCGCTACATCACAGATGTGGTCCATGGATAGTCGAACGGAGAATCACACCATTACGGCTGTCCCAGGAGTGGAAGTTGGGCACTACACGGACGCCGAAGCGATGACGGGCGTAACGGTGTTGGCGTTTCCAAGCCCCAACGTCGCAATCGTGGATGTCCGAGGTGGCGGACCAGGCTTGAGGGAGACTGGGGTGCTCGGGGACGCGATAAAGCCGATACCGGTCAATGCGATCGTTTTCTCTGGTGGTTCGGCATTCGGTCTTGGTTCCGTCGATGGTGTGATGGCCGAACTTGAGGCGCTTGGTAGAGGCGTCCCGACGCCTGCCGGACCCGTGCCGATCGTTCCAGCAGCGATCATCTACGACCTTGCTGTTGGTAGGTCAGACATAAGGCCAACCCCTGCAAACGGGGCTGCTGCATTCTTGGCGCGTAGCGCTGAACCCGTCGAGATGGGTTCCGTAGGTGCAGGTACCGGTGCGACGATAAACAAATGGGGAGGAACGGATGCAATCGAAAAGGCAGGTGTTGGGTCGTTTGCCATGAGGGTGGGAGATGCCACGGTCGGTGCCCTTGTCGTTTTGAACGCGGTTGGTGCGCTCGTAAAGCGGGATCTCTACGATCGGTCGGATCCATCAGCCAACCTTGTTCCGGGTGCTGAGTTTGGCGTCGCGCAGAATACGACCCTCATCACCGTGGCGATGAACGCAGGGATTACCGATCGGAATGAGTTGCGAAGGATCGGAATTCGGGCCCACGACGCCCTCGGCGCAACGGTGGTCCCAGCCCACACCCGCTACGACGGCGACACGGTCTTCGTAGTCTCTGTCGGGGAGGGCGATCCAGACGCGAACGTGGATGTTGTTGCAGAGGCGGCGTTCCGCTGTGTTGCCGAATCGATCAGGTTGGCGGTTGCTCACTCATGACTACTGCGCTTGACAAGGTTGATTCGCTTGAAGAATTGGCCGAGATCGCTTCAGCGTGCACAGCGTGCAGGCTGTCTGCGACGAGAACCAATGTTGTGTTTGCATCTGGCACAAAAGACGCACAGGTGATGGTGGTGGGCGAAGGTCCAGGGCAACAAGAAGACGAGCAGGGCTTGCCATTTGTAGGGCGGTCGGGACGTTTGCTTATCGAGCTTCTATCTGAGGTTGGGATTACGCGTGAGGACGTCTACATCGCAAACGTGGTCAAGTGCAGACCTCCCCAGAATCGGGACCCTCGCCAGGATGAAATCGAAATGTGCAAGCCGTTCCTTCGCAGGCAAATCGAGCTGGTTGATCCGGTCGTTGTCATCACGCTCGGGAATTTCTCCTCCAAGCTTCTGATGCAGACAACTACCGGAATCACCCGCCTTCGTGGCAAGGCCTATGAGTGGTGGGGTAGGTACCTCGTGCCAACGTTCCACCCAGCGGCCGCGCTGAGGGGTGGTGAGAGGGTAAAGAACGACATCAGGGCTGACATAGCGATTGTGCGTTCATTGCTCGAAGGTAGAATCATCCATGACTCCGAGGAGGCACCCAACCTCGCGAACTCGGTAGAACTGATCCCGGTAGCAAGTGAGGAGCAGCTCGGTTTGTTCGGGACCGTATCGTCATGACTCTCTCCGTCGCCACTTCCGATTCTGATGAGACTCTCGCTCTAGGACGCCGGCTTGCAGCGCTCCTCACGGCAGGCGATGTCGTGACGCTTACGGGACCTCTCGGAGCTGGGAAGACGTTGTTCGTGTCTGGCGTTGCGGAGGGTCTCGGCATCACTCACAGGGTCACGAGCCCAACCTTTCTCATTGCGCGGTCGTATGAAGATGGGTTTCTTCCTCTCCTCCACGCTGATGTCTATCGGCTCAGCTCCCTCGCAGAATTCGAAGACCTCGGGCTGTTGGATAGAGGCGCCGATGGTGCTGTCATGATTGAATGGGGCGAAGCAGTTGCAGAAGCCCTTCCACCTAGCCGCCTTCGTATCGGATTCCGAACAGATGGTGAGGCGCGAGAGATCTCCTTTCATCCAGAGGGCGATTGGAAGGACAGAGACCTTGAGGTTGTGGCATGAGAACTCTCGCGATCGAGACAGCGACTCCAGCATCGTCTGTAGCCATTGGGGATGGGGCAGACCTGCGCGCAATGTCTGTGAACGTGGACTCGAGGGGACATGTTGGATTCCTTATTCCTGCCATTGATTTCTGCCTGAATCAGGCAGGATGGGAACCGTCCGATATCGAGCTCGTTGCCGTCGACATCGGTCCAGGCCCCTACACGGGGCTCCGAGCCGGCATTGCGACAGCTCAGGCTTTTGCAGCGGCAGTCGGTGCTCAAATGGCCCCAGTCTCTTCGCTGACGGTCATTGCCCTTCGGGCTGCAACCGGCCGCAGGAGGATCTGGCCAGTCGTCGACATGCGTCGCGGGCTTGTTGCAGTTGCCCCCTACCGTCCCCTTCCCGGTGGGGTTGCACCAGACGGCTCACCCGAAGTGGTCAACCCACAGGACTTCAAGGCACTTCTCGAATCCGAGCCTTCTGAATCGCTGGTTGTCGGTGACTGGCAAGCGCTCCCTGAGACAACCTGGACCGGCATGCATAGGGTGCGTCGCGGCAGACCTCGCTACCCGTCTGCGGAAACGTTGATCGAGATCGCAGACATGCGTCAGCGCCTCGACAAGCTTGCTGGACCCGGCGACGTCCGACCGATGTACATGCGCGAGCCAGACGTTCAGATTAACTGGAAATCATTTCGGTCAGAAGGTGCGTGGCCAAGTGACTGAATTCACGATTCGGTTTATGGAACGCTCCGATATTCCTGCTGTCGCTGCTCTCGAGGCTGAGGTCTATTCGACCCCGTGGTCTCCAAGAGTGTTTTTCGACGAACTGGCCATGGATAATCGGAGGTACATCGTCGTCGAGGGCCCGGATGGCATCGTCGGTTACGGCGGACTATTGATTATCGAGGGCGATGCGCACATCACAACAATTGCGGTCGCTCCCGAGATGCGGGGAAAGCGGCTTGGCGTAAGGCTGATGCTCGCGCTCGTGGACGAAGCAGTAGTGAACCGAGCGCGCCATCTGACACTAGAAGTAAGGGTGTCGAACACGTCGGCACAAGGACTGTACGAACGGTTCGGCTTCGAACCGGTTGGAAGGCGAAAGAACTACTACGTTGATGAAGACGCACTTGTGATGTGGGCGACAGACATCGATACGTCCGATTATGACGATCGCCTTGTGCAAATTCGGGGGTCGCTCGGGGAGGTTGAAGTATGAGCGGACCACTCATCCTCGGTATCGAAACGAGTTGTGACGAGACGGGTGTGGCGGTTCTCGAAGGGCTTGAAGTCAGGAGCTCGGTTCTGGCAAGTCAGGTCGAAGAGCATGCGCGATTCGGCGGTGTCGTGCCTGAGGTAGCTGCCAGAGCCCACGTCGAGGCCATACGACCTCTTGCGCACCAAGCACTAACCAGAGCAGGTGTCCACCCTGACCAGCTCGATGCGGTCGCTGTGACGAGAGGGCCAGGGCTTTCCGGAGCGCTCTCCGTCGGATACGCGTACGCGAAGTCATTCGCATACTCGCTAGGAAAGCCGTTGTACGGCATCGACCATATGGAGGGGCACCTGTTTGCACCGCGGCTGTCGTTCCCTGGGTACGAACCACCAGCAGTGGTGCTCCTTGCCAGTGGGGGGCATAGCCAAATCGTCCATGTCAAGGCATGGGGTGCATACGAAATTCTGGGGGGAACCATCGACGACGCCGCAGGTGAGGCCTTCGACAAACTTGCCAGATTCATGGGCCTTGGGTTTCCGGGTGGCCCAGCAATCGATGCGGATTCGGTTGGCGGTGACCCCGACGCCGTCAAATTTCCGAGAGCTGTACGCGATAGACCGTTCGACTTCTCATTTTCGGGACTCAAGACCTCTGTCATCACCTACCTCGAGAAGGCGAGAGAGAACGACAGCCTGCCGCCAAGATCTGATATTTCCGCATCAATCCAAGAGGCGATTGTTGACGTTCTCATCGAAAAGACGTTCAACGCGGTTGAAGCAACCGGCGTCGAAATTGTTGGCGCAGGAGGAGGAGTCCTTGCGAATCGACGCCTCCGGGAAAAGTTGATCGAGCGCGCGGAGAGCAAGGGAGTCGGACTCTTCATCCCAGAGCCGTCGCTGTGCCTTGATAACGGAGCGATGATTGCAGGGGTTGCCATTGAGAAACTGAATCAGGGTGCTGCTCCTGACGCGCTCACTCTCGATGTGGATCCTGGGATGACCCTCGCGTGAGCGCTGGCATCGGTATCGGATCAGTCAGAGGGGTCGATCTTGTTGTGGATGCGTCAGCGTCGATACTGGCAGTCCTGTTCGGTACGGCCGTATTCGTGGACCTCCTCTCAAGAGATCTCGTGACGTCCAACGAACGTGGTCTAGCCGTCGCCGCCATCGCTGGCGTGCTGATCTTGTTGTCTGTCCTCCTCCACGAGGTGGCCCACGCGATTGTTGCGACCCTCAAGGGTCAACGAGTGCTGAGCATCCGCCTCTTCATGTTTGGTGGGTACTCGGTGATCGAAGGAACACAGAAGCCGATGACCGAGTTCCAAGTTGCACTCGCAGGACCGGCGTCGTCAATAGTGTTTGGCTTCGTGTTCTGGGGAGTGAGCGTGGGCGGCGTCGGACCCGATATTGCAGCAGCAACAAGAGCGCTCGCACTTGCGAACATCGCAATCGGACTTTTCAATCTTTTCCCGGGGTTCCCTCTCGACGGTGGTCGTGTGTTGCGGGGGCTTATCGCATCGAGAAGTGGAAATCGACTCGCTGCGACGAGGCTCGTTACCCGTGTTGGCAGGTACACAGGTTGGGCGGTGATGGCCGTTGGGGTTGGGCTTGTTGCGACGCGGGACAGCGGAGGGCTGTTCTGGATCGTCGCCGGCTGGTTCCTAGCGACGACCGCTCTCGAAACGGGCCGTAGGGAAGAGCTTTCCGACACGTTTGGAGGGCAGACGGCTGCCACCGTAATGAGACCGGTTACCGATGCGGTTCCAGGCGACCTGTGGGTTTCGACAATGATCGACCTGTACTCGATGGGGCCTGATTTGCGGTCCCAACCTGTTGAGGTCGGCGGGAGAGTCGTGGGAGTAATCGGGCAGGCAGAACTTGACACTATGGCCCCTGCTCGGTGGGTTGCGACAGCAGTTGAACGGCTGATGACGAGGATTGGTCCGAACGATTTAGTCGATGCAGATGAGCCGGTTCAGAATCTCGTGTTGAGGCGGACCGAGCCTGGCGGTCGCATGATCGTGGTCGACGACAACACGGTGGTTGGGATTATCGAGCGTAGAGATCTCGGCTACCACCCTTCGAAGACTTGAAGTCTCGCTCGTTCGCCCGAAATCATACGATGTCGGGAATATTCACGGTTTAGCACTTCGTTCTTAGAGACTGCTAGTATTGGCACTCGTAAGCACCGACTGCTAACTCGAGGTAAAGGAGAAAAGTCGGATGAATCTGACACCATTGGGCGACCGCATAGTCGTGAAGCCCCAAGATGAGGACGAGGTACGCACATCAGGCGGCCTTGTGATCCCTGACACCGCCAAGGAAAAGCCCCAACTGGGCGAAGTCCTTGCGGTTGGACCAGGTGAGTTCAAGGACGGGGAGCGAATCCCGGTCGACGTAAAGGTTGGTGACGTTGTCTTCTACTCGAAGTACGGCGGCACCGAGGTGAAGCACAACGGCGAGGATCTCTTGATCCTGTCAAGCCGCGACGTGCTCGCCGTCTTGGGCTAGGAGAAAAGTACATGGCAGCAAAAGAAATCCGATTTGGCGATGAGGCTCGTAGAGGTCTCCAAGCAGGCGTCGACAAGCTCGCAGACGCCGTCAAGGTGACGCTCGGTCCAAAGGGCCGCAACGTTGTGCTTGAAAAGAAGTGGGGAGCCCCGACGATCACGAACGATGGTGTAACCATCGCGAAGGAGATCGAGCTCGACGACCCGTATGAGAACATGGGCGCCCAGCTCGCAAAGGAAGTTGCGAACAAGACCAACGATGTTGCCGGAGACGGAACAACGACAGCAACGGTCCTGGCTCAGGCAATGGTGACAGACGGTCTCCGTCTTGTCGCTGCTGGTGCGAACCCGATGGAGATGCGTCGAGGCATCGAAGAGGCCGTTGCAGCGGTCGTCGAGTCGATCGCCGATCTCTCCACGAAGGTCAGTTCTGACGACCGCGACGCGATTGCCTATGTCGCAGCCAATTCGGCTGCCGACAAGACCATTGGCGACAACATCGCAGATGCGATGCGCAAAGTTGGCAACGAGGGTGTCATCACCGTTGAGGACAGCCAGACGTTCGGTGTGGATCTTGAGTTCACAGAGGGCATGCAGTTCGACAAGGGCTACATATCTCCGTACTTCATCAGTGATGCTGAACGTCAGGAAGCCGTCCTTGAGGATCCGTACATCCTGATTGCAAATCAGAAGATCGGTTCAGTTCAGGATCTTGTTCCCGTGCTCGAAAAGGTGATGCAGACTGGCAAGCCGATTCTTGTGATCGCTGAAGACATCGAGGGTGAGGCTCTTGCCACCCTGGTCGTCAACAAGATTCGCGGTACATTCAACTCTGTTGCCGTAAAGGCCCCAGGGTTCGGAGAGCGTCGCAAGGCTCAGCTCCAGGACATCGCGATTCTTACGGGCGCAACGGTCATCTCGGAAGAGATTGGCCTCAAGCTCGACGTAACCACGATGGACATGCTCGGAACTGCCCGCAAGGTTGTTGTCACCAAAGACGACACGACGATTGTTGAGGGCGCAGGTTCCAAGACGGACGTTGAGGCTCGAGTGAAGCAGATCCGCAAAGAGATCGAAAACTCCGACTCTGACTGGGACAGTGAGAAGCTCTCAGAGCGTCTCGCGAAGCTGTCCGGTGGGGTCGCTGTGATCAAGGTCGGCGCAGCTACTGAGGTTGAACTGAAGGAACGGAAGCACCGTATCGAGGATGCCATTCAGGCAACCCGAGCAGCCGTCGAAGAGGGCATTGTCCCAGGCGGTGGCGTCGCATTGCTCCGCGCTCAGGCAGCTGTTGACAAGCTTCGAGGCAAGTCAGATGACTGGAAGGCCGGTCGTCAGATTGTCCGGAGAGCGCTTGAGGCTCCGATTCGTCAGATCGCAATCAACGCTGGCTACGAAGGCGGAGTTGTGGTCGACAAGGTCCAGAACGAGCACAAAGGCAACTTTGGGTTCAACGCCGCCACCGGCGTGTACGAGGACTTACTCGCCACCGGGATCATCGATCCAGCCAAGGTGACCCGGTCAACGTTGCAGAACGCTGCATCGATTGCTGCTCTGGTGATTACCACTGAGGCACTCGTGGCAGAGAAGAAGGAACCCGCACCGGCAATGCCAGGTGGGGATCATGGTCACGGTGGAGGCATGGACTTCTAGTCCAGCTTTTGACGGAGATCTAGGAGGGGACACCCGCAAGGGTGTCCCCTCCTTCGCGTCGAGAGCGCTCGCAATCGTTCTGTGGGCTCCAGCCCCCTGTTTTCATGGTCCGCCAACCCAGGGTACGCGTGAGTGGCCTACAGGTAGGTGTCTTCTGCACCGAGTGAGGCGCGGGCTTCGGCCCATTCGGTATCGAGCAGTGACCAGCTTGTGTGGTCGAGCCACTCGTCCCTAACTTTCACTTCGTCGCGGAGGATACCTTCGTAGGTGAACCCGAGCTTTTCTGCGATTCTCTCGGATGCCGCGTTGCCAACGGCGATACGGAGCACGACCTTGTGGAATCCAAGTTCTTCAAATCCAATGGCGATTGCTACAGCAGCTGCTTCCGATCCGTACCCGCGACCCGTCTCGTCGGAACGGATCCAGTACCCGACTTCGCCCGTTCCGTTCTGATTCGATGTCGGCCAGACCGATACATTCCCGATGTGCCTGTCGAGTTCTGTGAGGGGCCGGACCGTGAAGTCGTACGCTCGTGCCTCTGCCCACGATGTGACCGAATCCCGAATGAAGCGTTGAGCGAACCCGCGGTCGTACCCCTCAATCCAGGGGAGCCACGGTTGGAGTTCGCTCAAAGAAGCGGACACGGCGTCGTGGAACGTCCCGACATCCCTTCTGCGAAAAGGCCGAAGCATGAGCTGTTCGCTGTACCTCGGCTGGCTGTGCACATGGTTCGCCATGTGGGGAAGCCTATCGGGATATGCTCAGCTGAATGGACAAATGGTCGGTATACAGGAGCCTCCCAGCCGTTGTGGATCCTCCAGGGTCGGAGGCCGCGGTACTCGTCGCGCTCTACGAGGACGAGAACGACGATATCCGCGTCATCCTCACGAAGCGCCCTGACGACATCCCAACACATCCAGGCGATGTTGTCTTTCCTGGGGGCCATCGCGAGGGTGGCGAAGAGCCCGTGTCCACAGCAACAAGAGAAGCATGGGAGGAAATTGGTCTTCCCCCAGAAAACATCCTCGAAGTCTTTGGTGGACTTACTCCGGTGACCACCAGGGATCGCACCAAGCCCATCGTTCCTGTTGTGGTGAGGATCAACCGTCCGGGC
>JAQCAA010000060.1 GCA_027728645.1 Actinomycetota bacterium
GACCTCGTCGAGCGCGCAAGAAATGGCGACAGGGAAGCATTCGGCGAGTTGGTTCGGCTGCATCAACACGAGGTGTACACGTTGGCCGTTCGACTAGTTCGCGACAGGGACCAGGCTCTGGATGTCTCCCAGGATGCTTTCGTTCGCGCCTGGCGCGCCATGCCGAATTTCCGTGGCGATGCGAAATTTTCGACGTGGTTGCATCGCATCACGGTCAACACCGCATGGACGCACCGCGCCAAGCGGAATCGCGTCCGGATCGACCCGCTCGACGATCTTCACGTGGAACCTGTGTCGCCGAGCATCGATCCGATACGCGCAGGGGAGTCGGCGTCGGCCAGTCCCCAGATCGAAAAGGCTTTGCTCAGTCTCACGGATTCAGTTCGATCGGTCGTCGTCCTCAAGGATGTGTACGACTGGACGCATGCCGAAATAGCGCAGCACCTGGACATCTCCGTCACAGCCGCAAAGGTGCGACTCCACAGAGGCCGCAAGGATCTCAGGCTTGCGCTCAAAGGCTTCAAGGACGGCGCCGAATGAAGGTGCTGTGCTCCGCTGTCCATGTCGCAGCTGGCACCGTTGGCGCATCCGCGATCTCTGGCCCCCTCTCTGCTCATGTGGAGCGCTGCGATACTTGTGCCGGCGAAATCCGTGATCTTGAGGAAGTTTCCATTCAGCTTCGGTTGCTTGAGCCTGCGACTTTCCGGGCTCCCGACTCTCTCTATCGCGATGTAACGGGGTCCCTTGGGCCGTTCGCTGTCCCTGACCTTGACCCTCGTTCTTCCCTCCGGGTTCCTGTCGCAGCCGCGTTCGTTGCAACTGCTGCCGCCGGCACTGTGGTCATTATTCGGATGCGGAGACAGCGGGCAGCGTGATGTGCGCTGCGCCACATTTCGATTCGGTTTACACTTCGGAGTGACGATCCATATACTCCCGAGCCTTGCCCCACAAGGCCGGAGGGGTGTAGCTCCAATTTGGCAGAGCGCCGGTCTCCAAAACCGGATGTTGTGGGTTCGAGTCCCGCCACCCCTGCAAGAGGACACTGAGGAGTACCGAGTTGAACCGTGAAATGAGACGCCTTCAAGCGAAGGAAGAAGAGCGGGCGAAGAAACGTCGCGCCGATACTCCGCGTCAGAGGAAGTCAAAGCAGGGCGAAAAGGCCAGCCTCTTCCAGCGTCTGACCAAATATTTCCGCGAGGTCAAGCAAGAACTCAAGAAGGTCGCTTGGCCGTCTCGCGAGGAACTCACGACCTATTCGATTGTCGTATTCGGAGTGACGACGGTTCTGACCTTGATCGTATTCGGTCTTGACTGGGTGTTCAACCGAGCGATTCTCGATCTACTGGATGCGATCACCTGATGGTTGAAGTAGCAGAAGAACTTGCAGCCGAAACAGCTGAGGGAATCGCGGAAGAGTTTGTTGAACCAGCACCGCTGAGCCCGTACGACCTCCCAGGAGCCTGGTATGTCGTCCATTCGTATTCCGGATACGAGAACAAGGTCAAGGCCAACCTCGTGACGCGGGTCAAGTCGATGCATCTCGAAGATAAGGTTTTCGACGTCGCCATTCCAATGGAAGACGTTGTTGAGTACAAGGGCGGCAAGAAGGTCACGGTGGAACGCAAGAAGTTCCCCGGGTACGTTCTCGTCCGTATGTACATGGACGACGACTCCTGGTACGCGGTGCGTAACACACCAAACGTGACGGGATTCGTCGGATCCGGTACCAGTCCAAGTCCTCTCTCTCGAAAGGAAGTCGAGCACATCCTCGGCGTCGCAAAGGAAGAGGGAGCGAAGAAGTCAAAGCCGACCTTCAAGCCGGCTTGGGAAGCCGGGGAGACGATCAGGGTGGTCGAGGGACCGTTTGCCGACTTCAACGGGGTCATCGAAGACATCAACGTCGATCAGTCGAAGGTCAGAGTTCTCGTTGACATCTTTGGTCGAGAGACACCTGTCGAGCTGAGCTTCGACCAAATCATCAAGTACTAGAACAAGCAAGGAACTGACTCATGGGTCGCAAGAAACTTATGACCGTGCTCAAACTGCAGATTCCGGCAGGACAGGCAAGCCCTGCTCCGCCGGTTGGGCCTGCACTTGGACAGCACGGTGTCAACATCATGGACTTCGTCCAGGCATACAACGCTGCGACTGCGGCTCAATCAGGAACGATTGTTCCCGTCGAGATTTCGATCTTCGAAGACCGCTCGTTTACGTTCATCACCAAGACGCCTCCGGCAGCGGTTCTACTTCGGCAGGCTGCCAAGATCGAGAAGGGGTCCGCCGTTCCTCATAAAGAGAAGGTCGGATCGGTCACGAAGGCACAGGTGCGCGAAATTGCAGAGACAAAGATGCCTGACCTCAACGCAAATGACATTGACAATGCGATGCTGATCATCGAAGGAACCGCTCGCTCGATGGGTCTGACAGTTGTCGACGCGTAGGGCGAGATACCAAGTTTCAGGAAAACAGTGGAAGGGCTGAGCCCGCGAAACCACGAAAGGAAACATCATGGCTACGTCAAAGAACGTTGCTGAAGTCGAGCGCAATCACAACAGTGAGGCGCTGCACACTCCCGAAGAAGCGATGGCTCTCGTAAAGAGTCTGTCGTACGCAAAGTTCGACGAGTCGGTCGACATTGTGTTCAACCTCGGGATCGATTCAAGGCATGCGGAGCAGATTGTGCGCGGCACCGTTTCGCTTCCTCACGGGACCGGCAAGGACATCAAGGTTGCCGTGTTCGCAAATGACCAGGCCAAGGCCGCAGAGGAAGCGGGGGCCGATCTGGTCGGTGGGCAGGATCTTGCTGATCGGATTACGAGCGGGGACGTGCCGCTCGACTGGGATGTCACCATCGCTACTCCCGACATGATGTCGGTTGTCGGAAAGCTCGGTCAGCTCCTTGGACCACGGGGACTGATGCCAAACCCGAAGTCGGGAACCGTTACGAACGATGTTGCGAAAACGGTTGGCGAGTTCAAGTCGGGACGAGTGGAGTATCGAAACGACCGATACGGGAATGTGCATATCCCAACGGGAAGGGTCTCGTTCGACGGCGACAAACTCGTTGACAACTTCGTAGCAATCGCTGATGAGATTGCTCGATCACGTCCAGCGTCTACCAAGGGCATCTTCATTAAGAAGATCTCCGTCAGCTCAACCATGGGTCCTGGCATCAAGATCGACACCTCAGCAGTTACGGATCTGATCAAGTCGAGGCGGTAGGGGTTTAGAGCTTTCAGGTCTCAGCTCTCAGCTTTGGGCACCCCGTTCGCGGTTGCAGAACGGACACGGTCAGCCCAATTGGCAAGCGAGTTGCAGTTCTTGATGAGTACCATGCGACCACAACCTCATACCGACCCCAGACCGTTGGCGCCAGTAACTGTTTCGACAGGGCATAAGTGATAGCACACCAACGCAGGCCGATCTTCACTGAAGAGCCCTGCACATCTGTGTCGGGCTCTGTTCCATTTCAGGGCACATGAGACGAATTGAAAGCCCGACCGAGGAGGACGACATATGCCAAGACCGGAAAAGGTCCAGGCTGTCGCCGAAATCAAAGAGCGTATTGAAGGATCACAAGCTGTTTTCCTTGCTGAGTACGCCGGTCTTTCGGTAAAGAATCAGCAGCAGCTGCGCCGAGAGCTTCGTGCTCAAGGAGCAGAGTTCAAGGTCGTCAAGATGACGCTCGCTCGCCTTGCGGCGGCAGAGTTGGAGATCGACACCCTCGACGAGTTGCTCATTGGGCCAACTGGCCTTGCGTTCAGCGACGGAGATCCGGTATCGGCAGCAAAGGCGCTCAAGGATTTCGCCAAAGAGCACGAAGTCTTCGTGATCAAGGGTGGGTTGCTTGGCAGGGAGTTCCTGACTCCCGAAACCATCTCACAACTCGCAGACATTGAGCCACGTCCAGTGCTTCTAGCGAAGCTCGCTGGTGCGATGAAGGCGCCAATGGCGAACCTTGCAGGACTCATGGCTGCACTTCCACGCAATACTGCTTCGGTGTTCAAGCAACTTCTCGAAAAGAAGGAGTTGGCTGAACCGGAGGCGGTTGTTGAAGAGGAAGCACCAGTGGTCGCAGAGGCAGAGGCCCCAGCGGCAGAACCTGTGGATGAGGTGACAGATGTTGCTACCGAAGAAGCTCCTTCCGAGGATGCTTCTGCTGAGGTAGTCGAATCCGACGACGTCGCTGAGGAGACCACCGAGGATGCCGAGGAGGTATCTGACGCGGTCGACGAGCCAGAGGCAGCCGTGGAGGCTCCACACCAAGATGCTGATGATTCTGAAGAAACCGAAGACGTTTCGGAGGCAAAGGTCGAAGCATCTGATGATGCCGAAGACAAACCCGACGATCAGGCCGAGGCATCCGATGATGCCGAGGAGGAATAACCAATATGGCAAAAACCAAAACCGAAGAGTTGCTCAGCACGTTCGAGGAAATGACTGTCCTTGAACTTTCCGAGTTCCTCAAAGCATTCGAAGAGAAGTTCGACGTGACCGCTGCTGCTCCGATGGCAGTTGCCGTCGCCGCCGGCGCCGGAGATGTTGCAGTCGAGGAGGAGCAGGACGAGTTCAATGTCGTGCTGACCGGAGCTGGCGACAAGAAGATCCAGGTGATCAAGGAAGTTCGTGGTCTCACGAGCCTCGGTCTCAAGGAAGCAAAGGCCCTCGTCGATGAGGCTCCATCCAACATCCTCGAGGGTGTTGACAAGGAGACAGCCGAAAAGGCAAAAGACGCGCTCGAAGCCGTCGGAGCATCCGTCGAACTCAAGTAGGAAACGAATCCCGATTCCCGACAACGGATGACGGATGAGAAGGATTGCGGATTCCGGATAGCGGACGACGGATTCAGCAGGAGGGGAGTAGCGCAAGCTGCTCCCCTCCTCGCGTTCACCGTCTACCGTCTAGCGTCCCGGCATCGTGCCTAGTTTCCTGTCGTCTGCCCGCCGGCTCTCGGAGTTCGGGACTTCGCCTTGCCGCTTCCGAAACGGTGAACGGTAGACGGTGAACGGTGGACGCCTCCCTCGGTAGACGGTAGACGGTAGACAGTGGACGCCTCCTTCGGTAGACGGTAGACGGTGGACGGTAAACCCCTCTCCCATCCTTGACCGAATCGGTCGATTCCGGTATTCTGTCGGGGACAGTCAAAGACGCTTTTCGACGGCTCTCCGCACGGGGGTCGGATTGTGGTGTGCTACGTCCAGTTTGTGCTATCCTTGGCCATTCGCCCATAACTGTTCCCAGCTTCGCTGCTGCTTTGCCTACCTATGAGGAGGACCCGCGTTGACCCGTGCGCGTTCCAATCGGCTTTCGTTCGCCAAGATCCCTGAGGTGCAAGAGGTTCCTGACCTCCTTGGCATTCAGAGAGAATCGTTCGATGCATTCTTAGAGTCCGGCCTCAAGCAAATGTTCGATGAGGTTTCACCCATCGAAGATTTCACTGGCAACCTCGCCCTCGAGCTCACCGACCATCGTTTCGACGAACCACCGCTGTCGATTGACGAAGCAAAGGATCGGGATTCCAACTATTCCCGTCCACTGTTTGTTACCGCCAGGTTCCTGAACAAGGAGACAGGCGAGATCAAGGAGCAGCAGGTCTTCCTTGGGGATTTCCCAATGATGACGCGCAATGGAACGTTCATCATCAACGGCACAGAGCGTGTTGTCGTGTCTCAGCTCGTGCGAAGCCCAGGCGTATATTTTGATCAGACCATCGACAAGACTTCTGGTCGTGCGGTGTACGCATCCAAGGTCATTCCCGGTCGAGGAGCATGGCTTGAGTTCGACATCGACAAGAAGGAAACAATCGGTGTCAGGGTTGATCGCAAGCGCCGCCAGTTCGTCACGACGTTTCTCCGAGCATTGTCGATTGCCGAGACCGACGAAGAGATCATCGCGATCCTTGGCGATACGGAACTGGTCCGCAACACGATCGCAAAAGACCCGACGTCAACGAGGGATGAAGCGCTTCTCGATTTGTATCGGAAGCTCCGTCCAGGAGAATTGACCACGGTTGAGTCAGCTAGGTCGCTCATCAAGACGTTGTTCCGTACCCCGAAGCGTTACGACCTCACAAGGGTTGGCCGGTACAAGTTGAACCAGAAGCTCACGGGCGACACGGGTACCGAGATCCTCGAGAACTACATCGCTTTGGAGCAGGGGCTCCTCACAGATGAGGACATGGTCAACACGATCAAGTACCTCATGGGGCTTCATCTCGGTCAGGAAGGGTTCAGGGTCGATGACATCGACAACTTCCAGAACCGTCGTATTCGCACGGTCGGGGAGCTGATTCAGAACCAGATCAGAGTCGGGCTCACTCGTCTCGAGCGTGTTGTGCGGGAACGCATGACGACACAGGATCCGGAAGCAATCACACCTCAGACCTTGATCAATATCCGGCCTGTCGTTGCGTCTATCAAGGAGTTCTTCGGAACTTCCCAACTGAGCCAGTTCATGGATCAGCCAAACCCGCTCGCTTCGATTACGCACCGCCGCCGCCTTTCGGCGCTCGGTCCTGGTGGGTTGAGCCGTGAACGCGCAGGGTTCGAAGTTCGGGACGTCCACCCGTCCCATTACGGCCGCATGTGCCCAATCGAGACACCGGAGGGCCCGAATATTGGTCTCATTGGTTCGCTGGCTTCCTACGCACGAGTCAACAGGTTTGGCTTCATTGAGACGCCATACCGCCGAGTCGTTAAGGGAAGGGTGACCAAGCAGGTCGACTACCTGACCGCCGCACTCGAAGAGGGCCACATCATTGCTCAGGCAAACGCACCACTTGACGAAGACGGCACGTTCTCTAACGACCGAGTTCTCGTGAGAAAGACGGGCGGGGAAGTGGACAATGTGCCTGGAGCGCAGGTCGACTACATGGATGTTTCTCCGAAGCAGGTCGTCTCAGTCGCAACAGCACTCATCCCGTTCCTCGAGCACGACGATGCGAACCGCGCCCTGATGGGATCGAACATGCAGCGCCAGGCTGTTCCATTGATTACAGCCGATGCGCCGTTGGTGGGAACTGGAATGGAAGCCCGCGCAGCCGTCGACTCAGGTGAGGTTGTAGTTTCTCCGGTCGACGGGGAAGTCGTGACTGTCACTGGCACCGAGATCATCATCAAGGAGTCTGGAACCAACAAGAAGCACACGCTGCTGCTTGAGAAGTTCGAGCGCTCGAACCAAGGCACATGCATCAATCAGAAGCCAATCGTCAGTGAAGGCGACAAAGTCAAGACTGGGCAGCCCATTGCTGACGGCGCATCGACCGACGGAGGCGAACTCGCACTTGGTCGCAACCTCATGGTTGCGTTCATGCCGTGGGAGGGCCACAACTTCGAAGATGCGATTGTGATCTCAGAGAGGCTCGTCAAAAAAGACATTCTTTCTTCGATTCACATCGAAGAACACGAGATCGAGGCACGTGATACGAAGCTCGGCGCAGAAGAGATCACGCGTGACATTCCAAACGTCGCAGAAGAGGTCCTTATGGACCTCGACGACAGGGGCATCATTCGCATTGGTGCCGACGTCGGCCCAGGCGACTACCTCGTTGGAAAGGTCACACCGAAGGGCGAAACTGAATTGACACCTGAAGAACGCCTCTTGAGGGCGATCTTTGGTGAAAAGGCTCGCGAGGTTCGCGATGTATCTCTCAAGGTTCCTAACGGCGAGTCTGGCAAAGCCATCGCTGTCAAGGAGTTCAGCAGAGAAGATGGGTACGACTTGCCACCTGGGATGAACGAACTCGTCCGGGTGTACGTCGCAAAGCAGCGGAAGATCTCAGCCGGAGACAAGCTTGCGGGTCGCCACGGGAATAAGGGCGTTATCGCGAAGATCCTTCCAGAGGAGGACATGCCGTTCTTCGAGGATGGCACGCCGGTCGACATCCTCCTTTCACCTCTGGGTGTTCCGTCACGAATGAACCTTGGTCAGGTGCTCGAAACGCACCTCGGATGGGCAGCGGCCACAGGCTGGACACCATTCGACGATCTCGAGAGCCCGGCATCGAAGGGCGCCGAGCCGTGGACGAGGGTTGCAAGCCCTGTCTTCGACGGTGCGCACGAAGATGAGGTCCTAAAGGTGCTCGAGCATTCGAACCCGAACAGGGATGGCTTCCAGCTGATCAACTCAGAGGGCAAGGGCCAACTGTTTGACGGTCGTAACGGGCTGCCGTACGACTCCCCGATCACCGTTGGGTACATGTACATTCTCAAGCTCGTCCACCTTGTTGACCACAAGATCCACGCACGGTCGACCGGTCCTTACTCGATGATCACCCAGCAGCCGCTCGGTGGCAAGGCCCAGTTCGGTGGCCAGCGATTTGGTGAGATGGAAGTCTGGGCACTTGAGGCGTACGGCGCTGCCTACGCACTTCAGGAGCTCCTCACGATCAAGTCGGACGATGTCCGAGGGCGTGTGAAGGTGTACGAGGCAATCGTCAAGGGCGAAAACATCCCGGAACCTGGCATCCCTGAGTCTTTCAAGGTGCTCGTCAAGGAAATGCAGTCGCTATGTCTCAATGTCGAGATGCTGTCAGCCGGTGAGGAAGTTGAACTCAAGGATCTTGAGGAAGACGTCTTTCGGACGGCTCAGTCGCTCGGTATCGATATCTCTCGACCTGAGAAGCCGGACCTCGAAACCTTTGAGATTTAGATCTGAGATCTGAGAGCGGGAGCTACACACATGACACAAGTTTTTGACGAACTGCGAATCGGCCTAGCGTCTTCCGACCAGATTCGGTCCTGGTCGTTTGGCGAGGTAAAAAAGCCAGAAACAATCAACTATCGAACGCTCAAGCCTGAAAAGGATGGCCTCTTCGACGAGCGCATCTTCGGTCCAACGAGAGACTGGGAGTGCTACTGCGGGAAGTACAAGCGAGTGCGTTTCCGCGGAGTTATCTGCGAGCGGTGCGGCGTTGAAGTGACGCGTGCCAAGGTCCGCCGCGAGAGGATGGGCCACATCGAGCTCGCTGCTCCCGTGACCCACATCTGGTTCTTCAAGGGTGTGCCGAGCCGCCTCGGATACCTCCTCGACATGTCCCCAAAGGACCTCGAGAAGGTTATCTACTTCGCCGCGTACCTCGTCACGTTCGTTGACGACGAGAAGCGTACGAAGGATCTCCCTGACCTCGAAGAAGCTGCTCGCCACGAGCGCCTCCTTATCACTGAGGAGTTCGAGGAGTGGAAGGATGCTCGCATGGAGCGCCTCGAGGGCGAACTTGCCCAGATGGAGGACGCAGGAGCTAAGCCGAACGAGATTGCTGCTCGCAAGAAAGAAGTCGAGCGCGAGATCAAGGACAGAGACGATCGTGCGAAGGTCGAGGTCGATCTTCTCGATGAGGCCTTTGACAGCTTCAAGACAATGAAGCCTCGTGACCTCGTTGAGTCTGAACAGCTTTGGCGTGAAATTATCGACCGTTACGGCGACTACTACAGCGGCGGTATGGGCGCAGAGTTTGTCAAGGATCTGATCTCACGTATGGATCTCCAATTGGAAGTTGCGAGTCTTCGCGACGATCTTGATGCAAAGTCCATGCAGCGTCGTCAGCGCGCAATGAAGCGACTCAAGGTTGTCCAGCCGTTTGCTGATGGCAAGAACGACCCAACTGGCATGATTCTCGAAGCTATCCCCGTGATCCCACCTGACCTTCGTCCGATGGTTCAGCTTGACGGTGGTCGCTTCGCGACATCGGATATGAACGATCTGTATCGACGTGTCATCAACCGGAATAACAGGCTCAAGCGACTCATCGACCTTGGCGCTCCCGAAATCATCGTCAACAACGAAAAGCGGATGCTCCAAGAAGCTGTGGACGCACTGTTCGACAACGGTCGTCGTGGTCGCGCGGTAACAGGTCCTGGCTCTCGCCCACTCAAGTCGCTGTCAGACATGCTCAAAGGTAAGCAGGGGCGTTTCCGCCAGAACTTGCTCGGAAAGCGCGTCGACTACTCGGGTCGTTCGGTCATCATTGTCGGACCTTCCTTGCGGCTCCACCAGTGCGGTCTTCCCAAGATCATGGCACTTGAGTTGTTCAAGCCGTTCGTGATGAAGCGTCTCGTGGATCTCGATATCGCCCAGAACATCAAAGCTGCCAAGCGGATGGTTGAGCGACGCCGCCCTCAGGTGTGGGATGTCCTTGCCAATGTGATTCAGGAGCACCCAGTGCTGTTGAACCGTGCGCCGACTTTGCACCGACTCGGTATTCAGGCTTTTGAACCTGTGATTATCGAGGGCAAGGCAATCCAGCTGCACCCACTCGTGTGTGAAGCGTTCAATGCCGACTTCGATGGTGACCAGATGGCTGTGCACCTTCCGTTGTCTGCAGAAGCTCAGGCTGAGGCCAGGGTCTTGATGCTCTCATCGAACAACGTGCTTCGACCTGCAGATGGCCGTCCGATCGTCACTCCTTCACAGGACATGATCATTGGGATGTACTACTTGTCTGCCAAGGTGGATGATGCTCTCGGTGCAGGTCGTGCATTCTCGTCGGTAGACGAGGCCATGATGGCCTACGAGACCGATTCCCTTTCACTCCACGCACCGATCAAGCTACGCGTTGGTTGGCTTGCTGGCGAGGAAGCGATTCATACGAAGCTCAAGCCCCTGCTGAAGGACCTCATCAACGATCAGCCCATTGACGGTGCGGGTCTGACAGAGACGACTCTCGGTAGGGCACTCATCAACGGTGCATTCCCACCAGGGTTTCCGTTCTTGAACGCGGTGCTTCGTAAGGGAGACATCAGGACAATCGTTGAAGAAGTGATTCACAACTACGACAAGCCAGATGTGGCAAACACCCTTGACAACATCAAGGATCTTGGATTCCACTACGCCACACGTGCTGGTCTAACAATCGGGCTCCAGGATGTTAAGACGCCGCCTCAGAAGAAGCAGATTCTCGCCAAGTTTGAGGATCTCGCCGCAAAGGTCGAGGATCAGTATCAGAAGGGGATTATCACGGACGATGAACGTCGTTCGTCGTTGATCGTTATTTGGACTGATGCCACCGATGAGGTCAAGGATGCGATGCAGGTGACGCTGGAAGAGGACCCATTCAATCCAATGGACATGATGGTTCGCTCTGGTGCTCGTGGAAACATTATGCAGCTGAGGCAGATTGCTGGCATGCGTGGGCTTGTTGCCAACCCGAAGGGTGACATCATTCCCCAGCCGATCAAGGCGAACTTCCGCGAGGGGCTGACAGTGCTTGAGTACTTCATCTCGACTCACGGCGCTCGCAAGGGCCTCGCCGATACGGCTCTCCGTACGGCTGACTCGGGCTATCTCACGCGTCGCCTTGTTGACGTCGCCCAAGAGATCATCATCCATGATGAGGTGACGGGGGACCCCGGTCTCGTCGTCAAGATTCGGGACGAAAAGGATGGCCTTCAGGTAAAGCACCTGCGGGACCGGGTCTTTGGCCGTGTTCTGGCGGAGGATGCCAAGGTTGGGCGCAAGGTCGCCGAACTCCCAGACGGGCGGAAGCTGAAGAAGGGCTTCATGCTCGATCGCGAGGCTGTCAACGGTCTGGGGGACGTGCTCGACGTGTTCGAACTCCGCGTACGTTCACCGCTTACCGACGAAAGCCGTCACGGTATCTCTCAGCTGTCCTATGGAATCGACCTTGCAACCGGTGCAAATGTGGAGCCAGGTACCGCTGTTGGGATTATGGCTGCTCAGTCAATCGGTGAGCCAGGGACTCAGCTCACGATGCGTACTTTCCACACAGGTGGTATCGCTGGTGAGGACATCACACACGGGCTGCCACGTGTCACGGAGCTCTTTGAGGCTCGTACACCAAAGGGTGTCGCGATCTTGTCTGAGGCCGGCGGCGCAGTGAGGATCGACGACGACCCGAATTCGATCGCAAGAACCATTGTGATTGTCGACGGCGACGAAGAGGTGTCGTATCCACTTCCGGTGAAGGCACGACTCAAGGTCGCAGAGGGTGACATCATCGAACCAGGGACGCAGCTGACGGAAGGTCCATTGGATCCAAAGGAAGTACTTGACATCCAAGGAACTCGGGCATGTCAGAGATATCTCGTCGAGCAGGTCCAAGAGGTGTACCGCTCGCAGGGAGTTGACATCCACGACAAGCACATCGAGGTCATTGTTCGTCAGATGCTCCGTAGGGTGCGAATTGTGAGCCCTGGCGAGGGTCCATGGCTTCCAGCCGAGCTCGTTGACGCACATGAATTCAGGGACATAAACCGTGATCTGGTCGAAGCTGGCTCACAGCCGGCAGAGGGCCGTCCGGAGCTGATGGGTATCACAAAGGCTTCATTGGCGACCGACTCGTGGCTTTCCGCGGCGTCTTTCCAGGAGACAACGAGGGTGCTCACCGAGGCTTCGCTCAACGCTAAGTCGGACTTCATGCGTGGACTGAAAGAGAATGTCATTATCGGAAAGCTCATCCCAGCCGGAACGGGTTCAACCTGGTATCAGAAGATCGAGCCGATGATTCCTGGCGCCGAGGTACCAACGGCCGAGGATCTCTTCGGAGACTACGAACTTGAGTCCTCCTCGGAGGCGCTACCTGCTGATCCTGCAGAGTGGCTCGCGTCGCTTGGCACGCCAGCTGGCGATGCGTCGGGTGACAACGCTTAACGCTCGGTATCACAGAGACACGAGAAGG
>JAQCAA010000061.1 GCA_027728645.1 Actinomycetota bacterium
ATTCGAGGCCGACCTTTCCACGCGCCCAGACAAGTTCGTTGGCGATATTGAGGCTTGGAAGCGAGCCGAGGCCTATCTCGCTGCGTCACTTGAGTCATCGGACCTTTCATACCAGCTTGCTCCTGGCGAAGGCGCCTTCTATGGCCCAAAGATCGACATTCATGTCAAGGATGCGATCGGAAGGCGTTGGCAGCTCTCGACCATTCAAGTTGACTTCGCTCAACCTGAGAACTTCGACCTCGAGTATGCGTCATCTGAGAATTCCAGGGAACGTCCCGTGATGATTCATAGGGCATTGCTTGGCTCAGTCGAGCGGTTTGTTGGTGTGCTGGTCGAGCACTACGCCGGTGCTTTTCCGATGTGGTTGTCTCCCGTTCAAGTGACGATCGTCCCCGTTGCTGACCGGCACGGCGAGTATGCGCAATCCGTTGGCCGGCGCCTGAAGCAGGCTGGCATGCGTGTCGAGGTCGATACCGCTGACGACACAGTCGGCGAGAAGATCCGCAAGGCAATCACCCAGAAGCACCCCGCGATCATGGTCGTCGGCGACAGTGATGTCGACAACAACACTGCCGGATTGCGACTACGCGGGGACGACACCGAAGAGCGTGGTCTCTCGGTTGAGAGCGCTATTGAGCGACTCAAGGACCTCGCCGCTCCGCCGCGTTGATGCGGAAGCCGGTCCTATCGATGTTCTATCGGTCAAATGAGAACACGGCCGTGTGTAGCCTGCCTGTTCGATAGAGACCAACGCTTCCGATTCTCTGGGAGGACACCCATTGAAGACTCTCGTAAACGCCCTAGCGACAGCTGTTCGTAAATCGCCATGGATTGTGATCGTGGTCGTCATAGTCATGTCGATGGTGCTTGGCAACTTCGCCTCGAAGTTCCTACCAGCCGAAGACCAAAACGAATCGTTCGCTCCCGATGCCCCCGAACTCACCGCAGCATCGGAGATTTCTGAAGCGTTCGGTGCGATTTCCCGCATGCAGGTCGTTGTGTCGTCTGTATCCGGTGATGTGATCACCCTCGAGGCACTCGAAGCGTTTGTGGCTCTCGAAGAAAGTGTTCGAGGCTCAGAAGCCGCGGAGTTTCTCGTCGACCAGCCACAGAATCCTGCCGTCCTTAGCCACTTGGCCCCGGTGTACTTCGCTATCGGCGCTGGTGAACCGTTCCCGACGTCCGATGCGGATGTCAAAAGCCTGTACAAGATCGGTTTGGATCTCACACCACCCGAGGCTCGTGGCTTCATAACCGCGCTGCTGAGCGACGATGCTGATCTGGATGCTGCGACCGCGGAAATTGCACTCGACGTCATCTCGTATCAGTCCTCTGATGACTTCGACGAATTGGCCCAACGCGCCCTGGCAATGGCTGATGCTGTTACTGGCGCGCCCACCGGCAGCACGATTACCCAAGAACCGTTCAACGTGGAACTGATCTTCTCAGACACTGATGAGTTCCAAACAGAGATCAGTCGCCTGCTCGTGGCAGCAGCAATGATCATCCTGCTCGTCTTGGCCTTCATCTTCATGGTGGCTCCGTCCGGGAGTCGTGAGAAAGCAGTTTTCGCAGGCGGCCTCGTTTTGATGTTCGTTGGTGCCGGCATCGCCGTGGCCCCTGGACTTGCCAAGATCTTCCCTGATCTCCTACCGACTTCCTGGGCAGAAGCTGAGCTCTTACCCGTAATCCTTTCGGCGCTTGCGTTCTACACAGTCGCGTTTCTCATGTGGTCTCTCACGAGCAAGCGGCTACGTCGAACCACAGCCGACACGCTTGTGACATTCCTTACGATCGCTTTGGCTATCCAATGGATGTCGGGATACGGTTACCTCAGATTCGGCGATCAGTCACAGATGGTGCAGATTCTTCCCATTCTTCTGATCGGTCTTGGTGTCGACTATTCGATCCACATGACGACGAGGTACCGACAGGAGCTCACTGCTGGCCGGTCGGTAGATGCAGCGGTTGCAACCGCGATTCGGACAGTCGGCGTTGCGCTGGTGCTTGCCACCCTCACAACTGCTGTCGGGTTCCTCACGAACATGACAAGTTCGATTCCAGCGCTTGCCGAGTTTGGAGAACTCGCAGCCGTCGGTATCGCTGCCTCGTTCGTGCTCATGCTCACCTTTGTTCCCGCGGTTAGGGAGCTTCTCGACCGAAAGGCGGAACGTTCGGGAACACTCGACACGGCTTCGCTCGAGGCAGGCAATTCGCGTACATTGCCGAGAATCATCGGTAGCTTCGCCGTCCTACCACGCAGATTTGCAGTCGCGACCGTGATCGTTTCATTGGCTCTTGCTGCCGTGGGAGCGTTTGGCACGACCAAGCTCTCAACAGAGTTTTCCTTCCTTGACTTCGTACCGACGACTTCTCCGCTGAGAGATACCGCTGTGACGGTCGACGAACGGTTTGACTTCCCCGAAACCACATCTGTTCTGATTACAGGCGATCTAGCCACTGGCGAGGGGTGGAATGCCATGCTCGCCTCGTACGGCGGGGCCGCGGGTGTCGAAGACGTGTCAGTGATCGAACTTGAATCCGGGGCCAGGTTCCCAATTGGGCAGTCACTCATGTTCGTGATGTTCCAGTGGCTCAATCCTGGCAGCCCGCAGTTTGATCAGGATTTGTTCAACGAAGCGGTCGCCGTCGGGTTTAACCAGGACCGCACCGTCCCGGCGAACGCAGACGTATCACCGCTATATGCAGCAGCGTTCGCCAAGGATCCAATAACGATGTCCTCGGTCCTCGCCCCGGATTACGGATCGGCGGTCTACAACTTTGATACGACGTCCGGCGAGCAGGGAGCCGCGCTGATTTCTACGAATCTGAACGCAGCTTTCGCCCCGATGGTTGCGATTGGTGGCACAGCCGTTGCGACGTCGACATTCATCATCAACGGCCTCGTCGTGGACACTTTGTCTGCCTCTCAAGTGTCGTCATTGCTGCTGACGCTCGGTGCTGCGCTCCTGCTCCTCGTCGCGAACTTCTGGTTCGAATCGCGAAGACCAATGCTCGGGGTCATCACAACCCTCCCAGTTGCCATTGTTGTGGTCTGGACGTTCGGAATCATGGCCGCTCTGAACATACCTTTCGGTCCTGTTACAGCAACGATTTCGGCCCTCTCGATCGGGATCGGTATTCCGTACATGATCCATGTCACGCATCGGTATCTCGAAGAGGGGGCTGTGTTTGCGGACGAGAACGAGGCAATTGAGCACACCTTGATCCACACCGGGGGTGCACTCGCAGGCTCGGCAATCACGACCGTCCTTGGCTTCGGGATTCTCGTCACGTCGACCACCATCCCGTTCCGACAGTTTGGGTTCGTTACCGCATACACGATTCTGCTCGCGCTGATTGCAGCGGTTCTGGTTCTGCCTTCGATGCTGGTTCTGTGGTCGCGTTGGCATGCGAAGCGGGGGCACGCCACTGCATCGATCGGGCCGGTAGGTGGCGATCTAACTGATGGACCGGCTGGCGCGTAGCGCACGGTGTCAAACGTTGCGATGAACGGAACGGGCCCAGCTGGGGAATCGGCTGGGCCGTTCCGCGTCCTTGACACGGCCACGCGCAGACGGGCTGGTTACGTGTACCTCGTTGTTTCGGGAATCGCAGCTCTGCTCACTCTTGCATCCGGGGTCGGCGCGATGTGGCTGACTGCGGTGCTACCGCTGGTTGTGTTCGGTCTATTTCAGATCGCAGGTGGCTGGCGAATCAAGGTCACGGACATGGAAGCGATAGCTATCGCGAGAGAGCGAGCGTCGTTTGAGGTTGGCCACGCTTCAGGCACCCTCGGATTCAGAGGCTGGCTTGCAAAACCGGTGTGGCAGATTCTCGTCTTCGCCGCAGGCGCGGCACCAGACAAGCAAGCACTCGTAACGGTCGACGGCCTTACCGGCGAGGTACTTGGCACCTACGAAGAAGAAGTCGAGGAACCGTAGACCGTCTACCGTCTACCGTCTACCGTCTACCGAGCGGCGGGGGACGTCAGCAATCGGCGGGGGACGTCAGCAATGCACATCCATTTGTCCGTTCTTCTGGAGTTGCTGAAACGGTGGACGGTGGACGGTAGACGGTTGACGCCTCACCTGTTTTCTAGTGGCACGAAGTCTCTTGCTGGCTCACCGACGTACAACTGGCGGGGACGGATGATTTTCGTTTCAGGGTCAGTGTTCATCTCCATCCAGTTCCCTATCCACCCAGGGGACCGCCCGATAGCAAAGAGCACGGTGAACATCCGTAGAGGAAAGCCGAGCGCTCGGAAGATGGTTCCTGAATAGAAATCGACGTTCGGATACAACTTGCGTGACGCGAAGTAGTCGTCAGCGAGCGCGGCGGCCTCGAGTTCGCGGGCAATCTCAAGCAGCGGATCAGTTGTCGACATTCGGTCAAGAATGTCTTCTGCGAACGAACTCAGAATCCGGGCGCGAGGGTCGTAGTTGCTGTAGACCCTGTGCCCGAAGCCCATCAGCCTGAAATCGTCGTCTGGGTCCTTTGCCCTTGCAATCGTTGACTGGATCGTTGCGTCTGGGTCGTCGTGGATTTCCTGGAGCATTTCGATGACGGATTGGTTTGCACCGCCGTGGAGGGGACCCCAAAGAGCGCCCATGCCGGCGGCAACGCTTGTAAACATGTTTGCCCGTGATGACCCGACGGATCTGACGGTTGCCGTTGAGCAGTTCTGGCCGTGATCGGCATGGAGGATGAGCAGAACATTGAGCGCCTTCACGACTGCCGGGTCGATGACAACATCCTCGACAGGGCGAGCGAACATCATGTGAAGGAAGTTCTCAACGTACGAAAGCCTGTTGTCTGGGTAGATGTATGGTTCACCGATTGACTTCTTGTACGCCCATGCGGCAATTGTCGGAAGCTTGGCGATCAACGTTCGAGCACCAGCGTCAATCTCGATGCTCCGGGTGGGTCTGCGGTACACGTCGTAGAAGGTCGAAATGGCGTTCGTTGCTGAGGACAGGACGGCCATCGGGTGGGCCCTGCGTGGGAACGCATCGAAGAATGAGCGCATCTCCTCATTGAGCATCGTGTGCGTTGAGATGTCGTGCTCCCAGACCGCTAGCTCTGCCTGGTTTGGCAACTTCCCGTACATGAGGAGGTAGGCGACTTCAAGGAAGTTGCAGTGAACAGCGAGGTCTTCGATGGCGTATCCGCGGTGGCGCAGTTCACCGGAAGCCCCGTCGATGTAGGTCATTGCCGATCGAGTTCCTGCGGTGTTCGCAAACCCTGGATCGAACGTGATATGCCCAGAGTCGGCGCGCAGGCGGCTGATATCGAGAGCCGGCTGGCCGACCGTTGCCTCGAGCCGAGGCAGTTCGATCGATGCTTCTCCGATGCTTAGCGTTCCGTTGCTCTCGCTCATAGTGGTTCAACCTCGCACTCCGAATCGGGGCATCTGTCCCGGGGCCGGAGTAACACCGGAACAACCAAGATTCTAGCCGCTGGAGGAAGGCATTCAGTCTGTGGTAGCTTTTGAGCCAAGGAGGTCACCTCTTGCTTGATCTCAAGGGGCGAAAGACTGTCGCCCCATTCCTAAAGCCAGTTGCGCGTGTCCTATCGAGACTTCACTTCACGCCGTCCATTGTCACGGTGATTGGGCTCTTGGTGACCGTCGGAGGTGCCGTCCTGATCGCGTCTGACGAGCTTGTGTGGGGAGCATCGGTGGCTGCGGTTGGCGTGTTCCTCGACGCGCTTGATGGTCCGCTTGCACGGCACCAGGGCACGGCAACGAACAAGGGGGCGTTTCTCGACACGATGTCAGACAGATTTGGAGAGGTTGCCATCTGGATTGGACTGACGGTGTACCTGCGAGCTGAACAGCGGCTGCTTGTCCTGTGCGTTGTCAGCCTCGCGTTCTCTCTTCTCGTGCCGTACATCCGTGCCCATGCCGAGCTGCTTGGTCTCGAAGGAAAGGGCGGTTGGATGGGACGAGCGGAACGGATGATTCTCATTCTGTTTGGAATCGGACTTGTGGGGCTCGGTATAGAGATCATGGAGCCCGTGCTGTGGGGGTTTGTGGTGCTCACAGGGTTCACCGTGTTCCAACGAATCTGGAAAACCTGGCAGCAACTCGACTCGTGAAGAAACTCGGTGTCTACTACGCGTTCCGCGCAGCAGCCGCGATTTTCGGCGTGTTCCCAGAATCTTGGATGCGAAATATCGGCGAATGGCTCGGACGCCGAGGTGCCGCAAGGAAGTCAACAAAGCACCCTCTCGTAACAGGACACATGCGAAGGGTCATTGGCGCCGACGCCAGCGAAGCCGAGATCGATGCAGCCGTCGACAAGATGTATGAGTCCTACGGTCGCTATTGGGCAGAAACGTTTTGGCTTCGCCCGCGTCATCACCAGGGGATTGGTGACCGGGTAGAGCGCATCGGATTCCACCACATTGATGTCGCGACCGCCGACGGCAAAGGAATCGTTTTCGCCCTCCCACACCTCGGAAGCTGGGAAACGGCTGGGCTCGTGGCAGATCAGATCGGAATTCGAGTGCTTGCGGTGGCCGAGGACCTGTCGAACGAACACATTACGAACTGGTTCATCAAGATTCGGAACGCACTCGGAATCGACATAGTGCTGACAACTGACCCGCAACGTCGGTCAAAGCTGATTCGTCGACTGAAAGCAGGCGGGTCAATTGCTTTGCTGGCTGACAGGGATGTGACAGGCACCGGCTTGAACGTCGTGTTCTTTGGCGAGGAAACGAGCATGCCATCTGGCCCTGTAGGGCTCGCAGCTCTCACGGGTGCTGCGCTCATTCCTGTCGGCACCTACTTCCAGAAAGGTGCAGGGCACCGAATCGTGGTCCACCCGCCGATACCAATGCCGGAAACACAGACCAGAGACGAGCGGATCAAGAAGGGCGCTGCACTCCTAGCGACGAAACTTGAAGAGATCATCAGGGAAGACCCCCCGCAGTGGCATCTGTTTCAACCAAACTGGCCATCGGACAGGCAGTACAAGCAGTGAGAGTTGCGATTGTCTGCCCCTACGACCTTGGACGTAATGGCGGCGTTCAAGATCAGGCAATCAGGCTCACCGACTGGATCGGAACCCTCGGTCACGAAACGGTGTTGGTCGGACCGGGGGAGCAGGGCCCAGAAGGTGCGGTCCTTCTTGGATCCACCAGAGTTGTGAAGGCAAACAAAGCTGCCACCCCGATCAGCCTCAATCCAAAGGTTCGAGGCGCGATCGTCGAGATCCTTCGCGAAGTCGATGTCGCGCACATCCACGAACCTCTGATGCCGTCGGTTTCCCTCGTCGCCACCCGTTCGGGGGATGTGCCGCGGGTTGGAACCTTTCATGCAGATCCACCGCCTTGGGTTCGGACTGCTTACGCCGGAGCCGGGTTGCTGCTCAGGCGAATTGTTTCGAAACTTGATGTGGCGACAGCGTCAAGCCCCGTGTCACGGTCCGCGATTGCAGGATTTGTCGACGCCCGTGTCGTTCCAAACGGGATCGAAACCTCGCAGTACGGGGGCAAGCCGAAGGATCCCTTCTCGGTGTCGTTCCTCGGGCGTGACGATGAGCGGAAGGGTCTCGACGTTCTCCTCGCCGCCTGGCCGACGGTCGCAAGCGTCGTTCCTGAAGCGACCCTGACGATCATGGGGGCTGATAGACCGAACGAACGAGGCGATGTGACGTTCATGGGCCGGGTTTCAGAAGAGGTGAAGGCGGCTGAACTTGCGAGGTCTGAGGTTTACTGCGCCCCGAACCTTGGAGGCGAGTCATTCGGGATCGTTGTAACCGAGGCCATGGCTTCGGGATGCGCGATAGTTGCGTCAGCCATCCCAGCGTTCACCCACGTTGCTGGTGACGCAGCCGAGTATGTGGCACCGGCGGACGCTTCAGCTCTTGCTGAACGCATCGTGGCGCTTCTGACAGACACCGAAAGGACAAGGTCACTCCAAACCAAAGCGCTGGATCGTTCTGCCCGATTTGACGGTCTTCTGATCGCTTCGCAGTTTGTCACTGCTTATCGGGATGCGATTGCAGCGCACTGATGGTCTGGAGTTACGACACCGAGACATCACTCCAGCAATAGACCACTAGAATCGCGGTACTACCAATCGAGGGTTCACCCATGACTGATGCAACTACCCAACACGGCACCGACAAGGTCAAGCGCGGTCTCGCAGAGATGCTCAAAGGCGGCGTCATCATGGACGTTGTTTCGGTCGAGCAGGCGAAGATTGCAGAAGACGCGGGAGCCTGTGCTGTCATGTCGCTAGAGCGGGTGCCTGCGGATATCCGAGCTCACGGCGGCGTCGCCCGCATGGCAGATCCAGGCAAGGTCGAGGCCATCGTGAATGCAGTCTCGATTCCCGTGATGGCCAAGTCCCGCATCGGTCACTTTGTAGAAGCCCGCGTTCTCGAATCGCTCGGGGTTGATTACATCGACGAATCAGAGGTATTGAGTCCAGTAGACGTCTACCACATCGACAAGAGGGCGTTCACTGTCCCGTTCGTGTGCGGAGCCAAGGATCTAGGCGAGGCCCTGCGCCGCATCGGCGAGGGCGCGGCGATGATCCGAACGAAGGGCGAGCCTGGAACGGGGAACGTCATAGAGGCCGTCAAGCACATGAGAAAAGTGACGGCACAGATTAAGTGGTTGACGACACTTGGCCCAGACGAGATCATGAATGCTGCACGGGACCTTCAGGCACCGTACGACCTGGTCAAGGAAGTTGCTGCATCTGGGAAGCTGCCTGTCGTGAATTTCGCCGCTGGAGGAATCGCCACGCCATCTGACGCTGCACTGATGATGCAACTCGGGTGTGACGGCGTCTTCGTCGGCTCGGGAATCTTCAAGTCTGGCGATGCTGCCGAGAGGGCAAACGCAATCGTTCAGGCGACGACGTTCCACAACGACGCTGCGATGATTGCCAAGGTTTCGAAGAATCTCGGTGAGGCGATGGTCGGGATCAACATCGACACGCTTCCCGAGTCGGAGCTCATGCAGCACCGCGGTTCGTGACTGTGGCGATAGGGGTACTTGCTCTACAGGGCGACTTCCGTGAGCACCTCTTGATGCTCGAAAGCGTTGGTGCCCATGGCGTGGAGGTCCGCACGCCGCAGGATTTGGACGCCGTCGAGGGCCTGATTATCCCTGGGGGCGAATCGACCACGATCGGCAGGCTCGCGACGATGTTCGGCCTGATAGAACCAATCCGACAACGATGCAGCAAAGGCATGCCGGTGTTTGGCACGTGCGCTGGCATGATCTTCCTTGCGACGAGCACCGTTGGCAAGGAACAGCCGCAGCTTGGGGTACTTGACGCCTGTGTTGAAAGAAATGCTTTTGGACGGCAGGTTGATTCGTTTGAAGCTGACCTCGATGTCGTGGGTCTTCAAGAACCGATGCATGCTGTATTCATACGCGCTCCTTGGATCGAGAAGATCGGGGCAGACGTAGAGGTCCTGGCCTCGGTGACAGACGCCAACGGACTCCACCACCCCGTCTTGGTGCGTCAGGGTCGTATCCTCGCTTCGTCCTTTCATCCAGAATTGACCGACGACGCTCGACTGCACAAAATGTTTATCGATCTTGTGGAAGGGGCTTGACGTCACGTGGCAGGACATTCCAAATGGGCAAACATCAAGCACCGCAAGGGGCGCCAGGACGCTAAACGCGGCAAGCTGTTTGCGAAGCTGATCAAGTTGATCGAATCGGCTGCCCGTACCGGAGGGGCGGACCTGTCCGCGAATCCGACGCTGGTTACGGCAGTCCAGAAGGCGAAGGACAACTCTGTCCCAAAGGACAACATCGATAGGGCAATCGCTCGCGGTGCCGGAGATGTCGACGGGGTCGTGTACATCGAGACGTTCTACGAGGGTTACGGACCGGCGGGCGTTGCGCTGTATGTCCACATCTTGACTGACAACCGCAATCGGGCGGCCTCAGATGTTCGCTCAGCGTTTTCGAAGAACGGGGGAAGCCTCGGCGAACCTGGTTCTGTCGCTTACCTCTTCGAACAGAAGGGCCAACTCTTGGTCACTGGGGACGAGGACACGGTGATGCTCTCGGCACTTGACGGAGGAGCAGAAGACGTTGTCGGCTCCGGCGGAGAATGGGAAATCGTGTGCTCGCCAGGAGACCTTCAGACCGTGAGAGCGTCCCTCGAAGGGGCTGGGGTGCATGTTGAGTCTGGCGATGTGACGTATCTTCCTTCGACTTCGGTAGCTGTCGGGGCGGATATGGCGCCAAAGGTGCTCAGCCTGATCGACGCCCTCGAGGACCTCGATGATGTGCAATCGGTTTTTGCGAACTTCGATATCCCGGATGAGGTGTTCGCTGCGCTCGAATAGCGTGGTGTTCGCTCGTGAAACGCGGTGCTTTGCAGAAGCTCGACTGGGGGGTAGCATACGAACATATGTTCGTATTGGGAATCGATCCAGGGCTGACTCGCACCGGCTATGGAATTATCGAAACATCACCAGGCAAAGAGAGAGCCGTCGCGGCAGGTGTCATCCACACTGACCCCGACGTTGGTACCGGAATGCGGCTCCTTGAGATACGACACGACCTCGAAGGTATTCTTGACGACTTCCCAATCGAGGAGGCAGCCATCGAGCAGGTGTTCATCAACAAGAACCGTGGCACAGCCATGGCAGTCGCCAGAGCATCGGGCGTCGTGATGGCCACTATCGCCGATAGAGGCCTCGATATTGCTGAATACTCGCCCTCAAAGATGAAGATGACAATCACCGGCTCAGGCAGCGCAGACAAAGCTCAGGTTGCAGCAGTCCTTCGTATGCGTCTCGGCGTTGGCGCCGTCTCATGGCAAGTCGATGCGATCGATGCACTCGGGATCGCTCTGTGCCATATCCAACATTTGGGCTCACTCACTGCTGCGGTACCTCGATGATTGGGCGACTCAGAGGAACGGTTGCCGACAGGCGTACCGAGTCGGTGATCCTCGATGTTGGGGGAGTTGGCTACCGCATCGCAGTAACCCCTCGCACGCTCGTCGCGCTGCCAGGTCTTGGCGAAGAAGCAGTACTCCATACCCACCTCCATGTCAGAGAGGATCAACTTGCGCTGTTTGGGTTCGGATCGATCGAAGAGCGTGATCTGTTCGATTTGCTCCTTGGCGCTTCCGGGGTGGGACCGAAAGTGGCACTCGCAATTCTCGCCACACTGACGCCAGATGACTTGAGAAGGGCGGTCGCAGGCAACGACCTGGCACTTCTTACCGCTGTGCCTGGTATCGGGAAGCGCAGCGCAGAGAAGCTGATGCTTGAACTCCGCCCAAAGATGGACGTTCTCGCGGAAGCCAACTCGTCAAGCGGAGCCATGAGTCAGGCGAGAGAAGCTCTGGAGAACCTCGGCTACTCATCCGAAGAAATTCGAGACTCACTATCTGACCTCTCCCACGAATCACCGGTCGAGGAGCTTGTGACGATGGCTCTTCGCTCACTTGGGAAGAGGAGAATGTCGTGAGGGAAGATGGTCTCCTAGCTACCGATCTCGACGAGGAAGATATTCAGGTAGAGAATGGCCTTCGCCCTCGGAGGCTGGAAGAGTTTGTTGGACAAGCCGCCCTCAAGGAGCGCCTTTCCATTCTTATCGAAGCTGCCTCTGCAAGGGGCGAAACAGTTGATCACATCCTGTTCTCCGGCCCCCCGGGCCTTGGAAAGACAAGCCTCGCCGCCATCGTGGCGCACGAGATGGGAGCGTCGTTTCGGTCAACCTCGGGGCCAGCCCTCGACAGACCGGGCGATCTTGCGGCCGTCCTCACCAACCTCGAAGCTGGCGACGTTCTATTCATAGACGAGATCCATCGATTGCCTCGGCAGGTCGAGGAAGTTCTCTATCCAGCCATGGAGGACGGAGAGCTGGACATCGTTGTCGGGAAGGGACCAGCTGCCCAATCGATCAAGATCCCCGTCCCAGAGTTCACGCTCGTTGGAGCGACCACCCGTGTGGGTCGCGTTGCTCCTCCACTCCGGGACCGCTTCGGATACGTTGCGCGCCTTGACTACTACGGGTCAGATGACCTTGCGGCAATTGTTCGGAGATCCTCGGTACTCCTCGATTGCGACATCGATCAGGAAGGCTGCGACACCATTGCGCGAAGGAGCCGCGGCACCCCAAGGATCGCCAATCGTCTCCTGAGAAGAGTGAGAGATTTTGCGGCGGTGCGAGCCTCCGGGGTTGTAACACCGGCGGTGGCAAATGCCGCTTTGGAGGTTTTCGAAGTTGATACAGCGGGCCTCGACAAAGTTGACCGCTCAATTCTGGGAGCGCTCATACTCAAGTTTGGTGGGGGGCCGGTTGGCCTTTCTACTCTTGCGATCGCCGTTGGGGAGGACCCGGAGACCGTTGAGGACGCCTATGAGCCATACCTCATACTCGAGGGATTGCTCCAGAGAACACCACGAGTTCGAATCGCTACTGAACGTGCCT
>JAQCAA010000062.1 GCA_027728645.1 Actinomycetota bacterium
GGGCCATTGTATCCATCGGCACCGCAGGTCTTACCTTCGTTCCCTTCCTCCTGTGGGACGCACAGGGCTTGGTCAACGGCGTTGTGCGGCACCATCTCACGCGGGCGCCGAGGGCGGACTCTGCGACGCTCGCTGGTGTCGGTATCCACGTTCCGACGGCCGTCGGTGTGTTGCTTGCGATCGCCGTCGGTGTGATTCTCGCAAAACGAGCCTTCGGAGGTGGCCAGGCGCTGTTGGCAATTGCATCGGCCATCGCGATATTCACCTTCTTTTCGGTTCGCGGTTTCCGCAATTCGTGGTGGATGGTCGTGGTTCTTGCTTCCGTGGCGGTAGGTTTCGACCGAGGGTCGCAGGAAACAGAAACGACCCCCTACGGTTGGCATCGGACTCGCAGCGTTGTCGAAGTAGAACCAACGGTGTCCCAGCCACCGAGTGCCCAGTAGATGCCAGTCGAGACGAAGATCGGTGCGGAGCCGACGTCGCGGGAACCCGGACCGAGCACGACCCTGTGGCTCGGTAGAGCGATCATGTTCGGCGGGTTCTTCCTGCCCTTGACGGTGATGGGATCACTTGCTCTTGCGGTGGTCGGCTGGTTCAACTGGGCGACAATCCTTACAACGCTTTGTCTGTCGACAGTCGCTGCCCTGTGGGCCTGCCTGAGACAGGGACTTGTGGAGCTCAACGTACCTTCCATAATCGGAACTGCGGGCATTGCAGGCGTCATCGTGTTGTTTGTCGCAGTGAACGGCGTGTTCGCGGCCGAGCATGTGTTCAACGATCGCGATCCGGGAGTTTACTTCAACACGACACAGTGGATCAAGACGCACGGAAACCTCCTTATCGATGCGGCCGGTGAGCCGTTCCCAGACGCAGCAGATCTGACCGCTAGCTGGCTCGGTTTCCACGACGAGCGTACGGATGGCCGTGTCTACGCACAGTTCTCGCATGGCTCGCCCGCTCTAGGGGCTGTGGTGGGCACATTCGGCGGGACAACGGCGACTCGGTGGCTGAATCCGGTACTTGGTGGGATCGTATTGGCGACGCTCTTTGTTCTGGTCCTGCAGATCACACGCCAATGGGCCGCTCTCTTGCTTTCGTTCGTCGTTTCCCAGAACCTGAGTTTCTACTACTTCTTCCGGGACACGTACTCAGAACCGCTGATGTTCACCCTGGTGATGCTCGCGATCCTGTCATGCGTTATCGCTTGGACTTCCTCGGAGTCTGTGGGTGTGTACGCCGCCGCCTTGTCTGTTGGCGCTGTTGCGGCCGTTCGGCTCGATGCGTGGCTGTTTGTCAACGGATTCCTGATTCTGCTTGCGACTTGGCTTGTTTTGCCGTCGCGTCCGAGGCTCCGCACCAGATCCTTGGCGGCGGCTGCTGCGGTTTGCCTTGTCGCGAGTGCAGTCGGCGTAACCGACCTTGTTTTGCGGTCGCCGCGGTATGTGTCGAACTTATCCAGCCAAGTGAGACAGCTAAGTGCTCTCACCCTGGTCACGATTATTCTATTGAGTGCGGCGTTTCTCCTCAGGCATACGATCCGCGCGTGGATACAAGCGGCTCAAGGGAGCCGATGGCCCACCTGGAGACGAGCAACGGGGGTTGCGGTGGTCGGCGTCGGCCTGCTCATGTTGCTGGTCCGGCCAGTATTGTTCACGGTGCGGAGCGGATACGATCAGGCGACAGCCGACCTCTTCGAAGGGTCCGGTCTCGATCCGGATGGCACTCGGACCCTGGCTGAGCTCAGTCTTCAATGGTTTGCCTGGTATTGGGGCTACGTCCCAGTGATCGCTGCGATCGTGGGCATCGGCATACTCGTTGGGAGGGGAGCAGCTCGCTGGACGGCTGGCGGAATGAGTCTCGTGTTCGTTGTCGTGGCGATGATGCTCTACCTTTGGAGGCCGTCGATCTACCCAGACCACATCTGGGCGATGCGCCGCTTCTTGGTCCCGGGGACGATCGTGATGATGGTTGGCCTTGCTGTTTTCAGCGACTGGCTGATTCGATCACTTAGGCAGCAGGAACTCAGTCGTATGGCGAAGAGAGCTGCGTTCGCAGTCTCTGTCTTCAGTCTTGTGGTGGGCACGCTTGCTGTTTCGCCGAATCTGCATGGGTTCTCAAGACAGTCTGGAATGCTGGCGGCCACCTCGGAGCTCTGCGAAGACTTGCCATCCCGCGCCGCCGTGATTGTGACAGGAGAATTGCTTGGTAGCTTGTATGCGCCAGCCGTTCGCACGTTCTGTGACGTCCCGGTGGCCTCGATGCTTGCTCAGCCGACGTCTTTTCGTCTTATCGAAATTGCTGAGCACGTTGCTGCCGACGGGTTCGTGCTTGTCGTCCTGTCAGATGGATCCAGCCGCGGACTTGGGCCGACCATAAGTGAGGGTGCGATTGGCTATCCGATAACCGGTGCCCCAATCCTGAATCCGCCGAGGCAGATTCTCTATAGGCAGCACACGTGGCTGGCTGAGGTGATCGAAGCTGGATAGCCAAGGTCGAGAGGACCTCAGCTTCGCCCGTTGGCAGTCGAGCTGGGGAAGGTCGCCCGTGTCGTGAGGTCGGCGTTCGACGCATACCTGATGAGCTCTGGGCACTCTGGTGTCGTCCGGGTGATGTGCGCATCGATCTTCGAATAGAGTTGCACAACGACGTCGGCTGCGTGAGGTCGAACGCGCCGATCACGATCCGGTGCAAAGAAGTCGTTGACAGCCGAACGCTAGCGGAGGAACTCTGGATTCGAAACGACGACATCGGCTCCCGAGATCGCCTCGAGATTGTCGGAGTGAACGGAAAGGAGTCCGGCGTTCAATCCCTCAACGAGGAGGTCCTGGAGACCAGCTTGGTACAGAGACAGCTCGCCAGAATTAAGGCGGTCGACCCGTGTCTCGGCGCGATCACCGATCTAGACGTAGCGTCCAAGAGGTGCGAGACCTGTTGCACATACTGCGCCGACATACTCGGCACCGACGATTCCGACTCGCACTTCATGCCCCCGTTCGTGGGTGGCCATCACGGTGCGTAGCGATCTTATTGGCTGAGTGTCGGCAATCTGAAGTTCTGGATACAGCGCTGACCGTGAGGTGAACGACTTCAGATCGAGGCTACGAGGTCGTCGACTTGTTTGGGAAATCCGGATTCGAGTGCCTTTTTGATGGCAGGGAAGAACATGGCTGAGAGCATCCCCTTGGTGGTAAGCCTTATCGTGACGGTGACTGTGCAGTCGTTACCCGTTGGTTCGAGGCTTGCGACTACTTCTCCCACAATCTCCGATGTGGCCATGGCCAGCTCGAAGTTCGTTGGCTCTGTGTGGGCTGTGGTCGTCGCAACTCCCCTATACGCTTTGCCTCCGAGGTCAGCGATCCAGTTGAATGCCATGAGTGTTCCGTCCTCATCGTAAGTCGGATCAGAAACCGAGGACACGGGGCCGATACCTGCCCATGTATCGGGTCTCTGAAGGGCAGCCCATGCTTCAGCTACGGATGCTGACGTCGTGACGGAATGGGTGAAAGTGGCTGCTGGCACGGTGTGACTCTACTGCTTGAGTGCGGCGATAATCAGCCGCGCAGTTTGGTCGAGATCATCCGGATCCGGATCGCTATTCGCATTGGCGAAGTCGAGGTCGGTGGGGTTGTTCATCTGGGTCACATGGATGTGAACGTGAGGAACTTCGAGACCGGCGATCATCATTCCGACCCTCATGGGGGAGTAGGCCTGGTCGATCGCCCGCCCGATCCGTTGTGCGATATGTGTGAGGTGAGTCATTGTTTCGCTGTCCAGATTGATCCAGTGATCCACCTCTTGCCTTGGGACAACGAGCGTGTGACCAGGCGAGAGCGGCTCGATCGTCAGAAACGCCACGCAAATGTCATCCTCGTAGACGAATCGACCAGGAATCTCACGGTTGATGATCTTCGTGAATATCGTCGACATGTGACTCCACGTCTGGTGCCTTGGGGCATGGGAAAGGATAGCCTAGGGAACCATGGGTCGGAGATTTCTTGCATCAGTAGTTGTGTTCGATGTCACAGCGCTGGTCGCTGCTGTGTTGTTTGCGACCGTTCGTGTGTTCGACGTGTGGGCTCCATGGCTCGTCGTCGGGGCTAATGGTTCACTGATGCCTTCTGTGGTTCTCGTTGTGGCCGGCGCTGGCGTGGCGATGTATATGTCCTACCTGTCATGGAGTGGAACCACCCCTCGGCCTTCGTACGGCCGCGCTTTGATGATCGTTGGTTCGTCGATGGCCATCACCGCTATTGGCGTCGTGGTATCGCGAAGCTACTGGTCTCGCGAATGGCTCTTGACACTGGCTGCCACCTGGTTGATGCTCTCTCTCCTGCACCGGCTCGTACGGCGACGGAGACCATGGACAGAGCGCTTAGTTGTGATCACGAACGAGAAGCAACTTGCTGATGATCTGCGGTCGAGTCCTAACGCTGAGGTTGTGTCAGTTGTCGACCCCCTTGGCGACCCGAGCCACTTGTCGATTGTTGATACTGAGATCCTGGTTCTCGACCTTCGAGCTGTCCTTTCGGATGAGATGGCCCAATGGGTCTCTTCGATCTCGGTTTCTGGACAGAGCGTGCGCTCTCTTGTGTCGGTGTACGAGGAACACACAGGGCGGCTCCCGCTTGTCCATGTCGTCGGTGGTTGGGAAGTCGCGCGCCCTGTCCAGCGAAGCGGATACGCTCCTGCCAAACGACTATTTGACATTGTGGCTGTGACACTGACGATTCCACTCTGGACGGTCGCATGGGCGCTGGTATGGCTCGTTGTCAAGATTGATTCGAGCGGTCCGGCGTTGTATCGCCAGGAGCGCATCGGGCAAGCAGGGGAGCAGTTCACACTTGTCAAGTTTCGCACAATGGTGCTCGATGCGGAGAGCGCAGGTCCCCAGTTCGCGAAGGTGAATGACACACGCCTCACTCGCATCGGTGGGTTCCTCCGCAAATCGCGCATGGATGAGATTCCTCAACTGTGGAACGTCCTGAAGGGCGATCTGTCGCTTGTTGGGCCTCGTCCAGAGCGCCCGGTGTTCGTGGATCGATTCTCAGCCGCAATCCCGTTTTACACCAGCAGACACCTCATCAGGCCTGGTATTACTGGGTGGTCACAGGTGAACTTCGGGTACGCCGACGGCGATGCGGATGCAATTGAGAAGCTGACGTACGATCTCTACTACGTGAAGCACTCGTCGATCTGGCTCGATTTGCACATTCTTGGTCGGAGTGTCTGGACCGTGTTGTCAGGGTTTGGCGCGCGCTGATGGCTTTCCGATCTGATGCAGAGACAACCCCGCATCAGCCACTGCTTCGTGGTCGAGGATGTTGCGCAGATCCACTACTTGGTTCCCGCGCATCAGGGCGGCCACTGTTGGGAAGTCGAGTTCGCTGAATTCTGGCCATTCGGTGGCGATCACCAGAATATCTGCGTCGACAGTCGCAGCTATGGCAGTGTCAGCAACGGTTGCCCCAGGAACGTATGCATCGGCCACACTGGTGCCCTCAGGGTCGTAGACGGTCACATCGACTCCCTCGACGATCAGGCCCCGGATCAGGTCAACTGCAGGGCTTTCGCGGAGGTCGTCGGTCCCCGCCTTGAACGTGAGGCCCAGAACAGCCGCTCGGGTGGGCTCTGGGCAATCGCCGATATGGTCGAGGACTCGCTGGGTTAGCGTGGATCGTCGGTTCCGATTCGAACGTTCGGCAGCGGCGACAATTGTGGTCCTGACTCCCAGCTGGGTCGATGCGGCGACGAGAGCGAGCGTGTCCTTCGGGAAGCAGCTACCTCCGAATCCGGGCCCCGCTCGGAGGAAGTGTGGACCGATTCGCGGATCAAGACCGATGGCGTGGGCGACATCATCGATATTCGCTCCCGTCGCTTCGCAGAGATCGGCGATCTCGTTGATGAAGGCAACACGCACGGCGAGATAGGAATTTGCCGCGTACTTGATGATCTCGGCACTCTCAGGGTCGGTCACCACCAATTCCGCTCCGCCGGCCTCGAGCGGAGCGTGGAGGTCTTGCATCAGGACTCGGGCAGCCTCGTTGTTGCTGCCAATCACGACGCGATCTGGCGCAAGAGAATTGCGAACAGCCGAACCCTGCTGCAGGAATTCTGGGTTGCTGATGAAGCGGATCCCTGGGAACTCGTCGTGGAGCAAGGCATTGGTACCCGGTGGGACGGTCGACTTGATCACAACGGTCGCATTAGGCGCAAGGTCTCGAACCCCTCGGATAGCGGCTCGAACATCCGACAGATCTGCCGTTCCGTCTCGCGACGTTGGGGTTCCGACGGTGAGAAACACCATGGACGCCCCAGGAATGGCCTTGGCAGAATCGGTCTCGAATGCGACCGATTCGGTTGCCAGCGCTTGATTGAGTATGACGCCAAGGCCTGGCTCGGAAATCGGTGTCTTTCCGTTGCGAAGCAACTGCACCCGTTCTTCGGACACATCTAGCACAGTGACACGGTGCCCGAGTTCCAGGAGCATTGCCGCCGTGCTCAACCCAACGTAGCCCGCGCCGATAACTGCGATACTGTCCGGAGGGTTCATGTCGGGAGTGTATCGGTTGGTGGGCCATCCTGGCCTTGAAGCGCAGTCGTGATCACCCGGATCATCTGCGACGCACTGAAGCACCTAAACGTTGCAATGTCAACAGAAGATCAGACCAGGATCGAGCTCTTTCTACCCTTCCGACGGCATTTGCGAGTCTTACAGATCGTCGAGACTGAAGCTCCTGCAGCCGCTTCTGAGTCCGAGCAAGCGTCTTCTTGATGGCGGCGACCTCGGAGGGCGTTCCGCTTCGGCCGTCCGGATCGACAGGTGGGGTCGTTTCTCCCGACTCGTCAACCGCTCCGAGACCGAACGATCGTCCAGCCTCCCAGCGTTCACCGAATAGCTGTCCGATCCAAGGATCGACGTCATCTGTGGATACGGCGAGCCGTTCGGCGCGATTGAGAGCTCGAGTGAGGCGTGCGTTGATGATGGACTCGGAAGGATTCCGTCCGGGAATGGTCAGGTGCAGGAGTCCGACTCCCTTTCCTCTGACCATCTCAACAATTCGAGTGAGAGTTGTGTCGTGGAACAGGACTCCGACCGGAATCTCGATGCGAAGTGGTGAGAAACGGCTTCTTGTGTTTGGTGCTCCACCTGGCAATAACTCCACACGGTGATCTCCGACGAATTTGTGCTGGAGAAATGCCGCCTCTTCCGAATCTAGTGGCAGGTCAAGAACGACAATGAGGTCGTGGAAAAGAGATTCGAGCACCGACTCAATCGTAAGTGCGGTGATGAACGCCGGTGCGGTTGTCCCGTCGATCGAACACACGGCGTACGGGACGGTGTACGAACGGCCCGGCTTGGGTTTGCGAAATCCGAGTTCAGCGATCAGGTTTTGAAGCTTCGGGCGTTGGAGCTGCAGTGAGCGAACTTCAGCGGCACTCGGTAGATGTCCCTCTCCTTGATGCCAGCACACCGCATCCTCGTCAGGCACCACCACCGTGCCATGTTGCACAAGACGGAATCCGACTTCGTTGTCTTCTCCCCCCCATTGGCCGAAGGTCTCGTCGGTGCCGCCGACGTCGAGGTAGGTCTGCCGCCGAACGCTGAGGTTGCCGCCACTCATGATTCGGAACGCATCGTCGTCACTCGTCGTAATCCGGTGGGTTCGAGTCATGTACCGATCGATCCACTGAGGTCGCAGAGGCTCTTGGTCGCCGAGCAGAGAGCGCACGCTGTCAGCTTCCACTGCGTTGGAGATTTCGCTCGGTGTAATTGTCTCGAAATTTGCATGCCAGCGAAAACCGACCACTGCCGCATCCGACACGGCGTGATGCCACCGAGCATGAGCCTCGATGTGTTGTGGCTCAGGAATCATGTCGCAGTCGAGGAAGACCAATATGTCTCCAACGGCAACTGAGGCACCCAGATTTCGAGCTTTGCCAGCACCAAATCCGAGATGCTCCTGCACGTGAACGCTTGCGTTCATTCGTGCGAGCGTGTCTGGGATGACCGGCGGAGTTCTTGATCCATCGTCGACGACCACGATCTCGATCAACTCTGTCGGATAGGTCTGGCGGGTCAACGCGGCAAGCGTCAGATCGAGCTGTGCGTGCGCTTCATAGTGGGGCAGAATAACCGAGACAAGGTGTTCCGGTACCCAATCCCCTAGGTCTGGGATAGGAATGTCGGTCCAGCGATTGCCCTGAACCTCAGCGGGTTTTGGCAGAATCGCGTGGTTCACTTCGAGCCGTTTCACGGTTGAAACGCTCTGATCGTTGGATGTGAATCGACGCGAGAATCGACTAATGCGCTGGCTGCCGAAAAGCCCCGAATCTGCGTGTCGGACATCTCAAGGAAGTAGTCTGCGTCTGCGTCCCACGTGTGTCCACCGGAGTGGCGGTTGAGCACATATCGATTTGAAATCACACACGGCTGGTGTTCCTCTGACTGAGGTGACTGGGGGAGCAAGCGAGGTCGTGACCATGCGGGCCGTGCGCGAAAACGGCACATTCGGTATGTCGCGCTCGTGCCAGCTCGGCGGGCGTGACCGCTCGCGCCAACGCTGCCACAAGTGCTATCGGAAACAGCTGATCATTTCAGCGCTCGACCGCTCGCCACTGCCCCCGTGGGCGACCCAGAACGCCGGGTCCGATAATCCGCGTATCGAGATCGTTCGCAAGGGACCTCCGTTTCCTATGCACAGTATCTACGCGTACTCGCTGTCCAGGATCGAAGGACTGGAAGGCACGATCTACGAAGAGACTGCGAACGCGATTGGAGCGACTGAGGAGGGCACGCGGTGGGTATCTGGATACTACGAGCCTGCTGTACTCGATTTGGCGTCTCGGTGGAGGGAAATCGTCGCGCCGAAACTCGCTCGATTCTCAAGATTCATGACAACAGACGAACGTGCCCAAATGGAATCGTTCGATGCCAACAAGGGCATCGGCGTGCGGTGAGGCGAAGACACCGGAGCGAAAGGCCCCCCACCGTTTGGTCCACTTACCGCCAATCCTTCCGATAGACGAGGAACCCCCTGGCGAGCCTGAGTAGGCGCGGGTTGACAGTTCACACTGGGTCTCATGGGAAGAGGACAGAATATGCGATGAATATTCGGGTTTGTATTGGCGGTGACCCCCTGCTTTGCCTGGGTCCCCGCTGGGTCCGCCGTCGCCGCGGACCCAACCGCCGAGACGACGGACACCGAAATCATGAACGCACCAGTGCCGATCACCAAGGATTATTGAGATTGCAACCTAACCTGCCAATATGGACCACATGAAGACAGCGCGTGTTTTGACGCTCAAGAGGGTATTGCTTCTCGGCTTGCTTGTCGGTGGATTGCTGGCGTTTTCTCCCTCAGCCGCTTCGTCGGTTGATGACGTAACCATTGAGGGCCGAGGATTCGGCCACGGGAGAGGGATGAGCCAGTACGGGGCACAGGCGATGGCAACATTGACCCCCGATCCGTTTACCTACGACGAGATTCTCTTCTTCTACTATCCAGGCACGCTGCTTGAACCGGTCACGCCTTCGGGCGATCTCTGGATCAACCTCGAATCCGAGATGTTGCGAGCTGAGTTGACAGCTGTGCGTCTCGACGACCAGGGCAAGGACGAGTTTCGGCTCTATCTTGAGGGCACCGAGGTACTCGTCTTCCATGCGGAAGACGACATCGTCCTTCGCTACCGAGGGCTGCATACCGAGGGCTACAGGCTGTGTTCAGTAGACGTCTCGGGATCGGTCTCTTACAGCAGTGGTGTTGTGCCTTGTGAGATAGACATCACGTGGGATGGTCACGAAGATCTCGTAGACAATGGCGGTCCGGAACTTGCGTTGAGGTTCGACACTCTCTGGCACAACGATTCGCCTGGCGGTGGCGAGGCGTGTACCGACAGCGGCCGCACCCAGAGATACAGAGTCGGCGGGTGGGCCTGCGAGACCCGCTTCGGTTCCTTGCACGTCCGCCCTGACTCTGCAGCGGTGCTCGGCTCTCCTTCCAACGAATGCGCTTCAGGCCAGTTCTCTGAGAGCCCGACGGACTGTAACGTCGGTTTCGCCATGTCCGTGGAATTGGAGATGGAGGACTATATTCGCAACATCGCTGAGATGCCTGAGTCGTGGGATATCGAGGCACTGAAGGCTCAGGCGGTAGCGGCGAGGAGCTACGCAGAGAGCATTAATCGGTCGCCGAACAACTCTCCTGAGGTCCGCAACTGGTGCTGGTGCGACCTCTTCCGAAGCACGGTGCACCAGAACTACGACGCTAATCAGGACCATTGGCAGCAGTGGGTGGACGCCGTAGAGTCGACAGCCGGGGAGATGCTTACTTACGCATCGTCGCCCGCTCGCACCGAGTACAGCGCTGCCAATCCGGGATTCACGGTGTCCAACAGCCTCCCGTATATCAACGCGTACGATGACCCCTACACACCCTTCTCCTGGTCGATGGGATTTCCACGAGCAGATTTTGCTGACGGGCTCGGACTTGACACCGTTGAGGGGGTCGAAGAAGTCACACCCTTCGCCATCGGTGTCGACGCCGTGTTCGAATTCACAGGTCAGTTCGAAGGAATAGAGAAGAAGGTCACCTACACAGGGCCACAACTCGACTCCAAGTTCGGTCTGTGGTCGAAGTGGGTGACCGGATTCGTCGGTATCGCGCCGTCACCACTGGACGGAGCTGTGACCCAAGATACGGGCGGCGTGCAGGACGTTGCGCAGACGGGGGACGAGTTCGGAGAGACGCTCGCCATTGGTGATTTCGACGGTGACGGCAGACCTGATGTTGCGGTCGGCGTCGACCATGACGGGGTTGGCGGCAGGAACGATGCGGGTTTGGTACAGGTGTTCTATGGCTCAGGCCGTTGGGCAAATGACACCATCATTCACCAAGACACAGCTGGTGTGCCCAGTGTCGCGGAGGCTGGCGACAGGTTCGGGGCTGCATTGGCGATTGGTGACTTCAACGGTGACGGCTATGACGATCTAGCGGTCGGCGTTCCAGGGGAAGCCCTTGGTTCGAAACAGGACACCGGGATCGTAGAGATCGTGTTCGGATCGGCATCCGGGCTGTTGACCTCGGGTGTGCAGGTGTGGCACCAGGACACCCCGGGAGTCATCGGCCTTGCCGAGGCTGACGACGAGTTTGGTGCATCATTGGCCTCCGGCGACTTCAACGGTGATGGAATGGATGATCTGGCCATCGGAGTGCCGGGTGAGGACATCTCAGGCCGTAGCGATGTCGGAGCATTTGCGGTCCTCTACGGAACTTCGAGCGGCCTCACGGCCACTGGAGACCAGAGCTACCACCAGAACTCCAGCGGCATCGACGATACCGCGGAATCGGGAGACCGCATGGCAGAAGTCATGGTCGCGGGTGACTTCAACGGCGACGGAAAAGATGATATCGCGGTTGGAGTCCCCAGAGAGGGGATAGGCTCGCGCTCGCGCGCTGGTGCCGTCCATGTCATCTATGGGTCCGCTTCCGGCATTACATCTTCCGGCGATCATCTGTATCACCAGAACAGCAGCGGGATTGCCGGGGTTTCGCAATCGGGCGACATGTTCGGTCTGGTTCTCGCAACCGGAGATGTGAACTCTGACGGGAGAGATGATCTTGCAGTCGGAGTGCCCAACGAATCCGTCGGGACGAAGGCGAGATCCGGCATCGTACACCTCCTCTACGGTTCGGCGAGCGGTGTCACCTCGAGCGGAGATCAGATGTACCACCAGGGGTCACCCGGGATCGCGGGGGCAACAGAAACGGGCGACCGTTTCGGTTCAGCTGTGGCTCTGGCAGACGTTGACGGAGACGGCGACGACGATCTCGTCGTGGGCATTGCGGGAGAGGATCTTGGCTCCATCAGCGATTCGGGAATGCTGGCGATTATCTACTCCACCGGCACCGGTCTCACGGCTGATGGGAACGCGGTTGCTTACGTTGGATACGGCGGTATCACCGGCACCCTGTCGGCGTATGCCCGAATTGGTGACGCCGTTGCATTCAGTGGAGATCTCTTCGTGGTGGGAGCGCCGGGACTCGTGGTCAATGAGAGTTCGAATGCCGGCGGATTCTACCGGTTTGGTTAGCGGATCTCTGCGGTCTGCTCTTGCTGCCGTTCAGATGAGTTCCCTTGATTGGGCAGGAGGCGGGCCTAGTGTCGACTCATGCAGTCCTATCTCAATCCTTCTCGTAAGACGCCCTCGGGTCTTGGACAAGGCAGTACCCCGGCGGACATTCGGAGCTACTGGGTAGGAACTCTCCTCAAGACGGCAAGCCCCGTCTTC
>JAQCAA010000063.1 GCA_027728645.1 Actinomycetota bacterium
TGAACCCCAAGCGGCCTCCTCTGCGACAATTGTGTCGTTTGGCCTGTGCTTCGCGAGGACACCGATGATGGCAGCCTCAGCCTCGCGATCAACGGCCGTCACCGGATCGAACTTTCCCTTGTACTCAGCCTCAGGCGGCGTACCAAAGTGCTTCTTGATTACGTCGGCCCCTGCGGTGGCGGCTTCGACTGCAACGGAGAGATCGGTCATCGGATCGATGGTATCTCGTCCCAGGGAACTGACCGACTGAACAGGAGAACTGGTCCTATCCTGCCCCTCCATGGTCCCAATCGCACTCGTTGCAGCCAGTTCACTCATGATGTGGGCGTCGTTTCCTCCAATCGGTTTCGGACCGCTGGCGATTGTGGCCCCGATTCCGTTCTTCATCGCCATTCGTGGCGTCGAAAAGGCATCGGTCGCTGTGATGCTCAGCTTTGGATGGGGAGCGCTGTTCTTTGGGCTGCTGCTTACTTGGCTGATTGGGCTCGGACTTGTGGCGTGGATTCCGGTTTGGGTGCTGATGGGTTCCTTCACTGCAGCCTACGGATTTGTGCTGTGGGTGTTTCGGCTTTGGGCTCCGTGGCGGTGGTGGGCGATCGCCATCGGTGGCTGGGTTTTGATGGAGTTCCTGAGAGGACGCTTTCCCTTCGGCGGATTTCCATGGGGTGACATCGGCTATCCGGTGGCCGGTCTTCCTGGAGCGGTCGGGTCTGTCCAGTGGATTGGACCTTCAGGCTGGACCACCCTCGTGGTTGCCGTGGCCGCAGGTTTGGCGATTGTCATCGAACGTAGAACGGAATGGAAGATGGCCGTCGACTCAACCGTTGTCATCGTGCTTGTGATGATCGCAGGGGGCCTCTTTGCCCCTTCGCCCTCAGCCCAGGTATGGAGGACCGCGATTGTCCAAGGCGGGAGTCCGTGCCCCCAGAGTCACTGCCAAAACGAGAATCAGAGGATCTACGAGTCCCACCTTGAACTCACGAAATCGATCCCGGAAGACACCGTTGAGTTCGTCGTGTGGCCCGAGAACTCAGCCGGGGGGCAGTTCGACCCTGAAACCAATGAAACTGTGCGCACGGCAATAGCGGAGCAGGCCCGCCGGCTGGATGCGTACATGCTCATTTCGGGAACTCGCACCGTAGGGCAATCGGAGTTCGTGAACTTCAACATCGTGTACTCGCCTGAGGGCGTCAAAATCGGTGAATACCGCAAACGCCATCCTGTCCCGTTTGGTGAATACGTCCCATTGCGTGGCCTGCTCGGGTTCATCCCACAGCTTGATCAGGTGCCAAGGGACATGGTCTCTGGCACCGAACCCGTAGTGTTCGCGACCGAGCAGGGTGTCCTTGGGTCCGTCATTTCGTTTGAAGGTGCTTTTGCTCGCTCAATGCGCTCGATTGCAAGGGCAGGGGCCGAATCGATGGTCATCGCAACCAATGAGGCGAGCTTTGGCGATTCGGCGGCTTCGGATCAGCTGATAGGGCTTGCGAGGGTAAACGCCGCTGCTGTTGGGCTGGATACGGCTCTCGGGGCGATCACTGGCAAGTCAACCTTTATCACAGGGGCTGGATCCGTTGGTCCTAGGACCGACCTCTTTGAGGAAGTTGTTCAGTACGGGTCTTTGCAGTTCAGGTTTGGTGATCAGACGGTTTGGGTTCGGTTTGGCGACTGGATGGCCCTACTCGCGGTCCTCGGCGCCGTCGCTGTGACCGCACTTCCAGGTGACCGTACGGCCCCGCAGGGTGGGGCGGCTCGACGGGAATTTTGATCGACATTTGCAGGTTGGCGATTCTTGGCATACAATTCAGTAATCGAGATTTACCGGCGGCGCTTACGCGTGTCATCAATGTGTCCCTGACACCGTTGTTTGACGTTATGACACCGTTGCGCAGCCTCATCAAATAGCCGGTCGAGAAAGGCACCCAGACCCCATGTCTGACATTCTGAAAGCATCACGGCCAAAGGGCCGGTCCCGTCGCCCGAAGACGTATGACGACGACCGCACCTGCGCCGTGTCCGAGTGCAGCACCCTGCTGTCGAAGTACAACCGGGCGGAGTTCTGCCACACCCATCGCCCTGTGCGCTACCCCCGCCTGAGAGGCGTGCTCAGTTCAGAAGAGTGAGCTCGACAGACGTCAGAGGACAGAGGACAGAATTCTCTGTTCGGTCCGTCCGAAACCGCAGCGACCGATCTGTCCTCTGCCTAGGCCTCATACGCGGTGATCGCGTCTCCGAGAATGTCGATGCCTCGATCAAGGTCGTCGCGCGATATGTTGAGGGGTGGGATGAACCTGATGATGTTCCCGTCTGGACCGCAGTTCAAGATGAACATGCCAACCTCGTGTGCGTACGAAGCAATCGCCGCGAATGCATCCGGGTCGGGAGATCCGTCCGCCTTCACCAGTTCGATCCCGATCATCAGCCCGAGCCCGCGCACGTCTCCTATGGAAGCGTGCTTGGCTTTGAGGTCGTTCCATCTTTCGAATGCGTGCCGTGATGTCTCGTTGACCGTTGGTACGACTGACTTCAACTCTTGGACGGTTGCAGCAGATGCAGCGCAGCTCACAGGGTTGCCTCCGAAGGTTGCGCCGTGACTCCCTGGCATCCACTTGTCCATTATGGCGCTTGACCCACCAACGCCCGAAAGAGGGAGACCGTTTGCGATTGCTTTCCCCATCACGATGATGTCAGGGCGGACGTCGTAGACCTGTGATGTGAACCAATCGCCTGTTCTGCCAAATCCTGTTTGGACCTCGTCCATGATCAGCAGGATTCCATGCTCGTCTGCGATTGCTCGGAGGGCATCGAGATACGGCTTGCTTGCTGGGTAGTAGCCACCTTCACCCTGCATCGGCTCGATCAGGAATGCTGCGACCTCTCCTGGTGTGACTTCGTAACGGAACTTGAATTCGAGTTCGCGTAGCGCATATGCGTTGGCGTCTTCTTGACTCATGCCCCACCCGTACGGATGTGGGTATGGAACAACGAACGTTGACGGCAACAACGGGTGATAGCCCTGACGGTACTTTGCCTTCGATGTCGTGTAGGTCACGGCTCCCATCGTGCGACCATGGAATCCGCCGCGGAACGTGATGATCCCTTGCCTGCCGGAGACTTTGCGTGCGAGCTTGACGGATGCTTCAACAGCTTCGGCACCTGAGTTCATAAAGAGCATCTTGTCGATTCCATCGGGCGCGATGTCGATGATGTGCTCTGCGGCCGTAACGATTGGCTCGTATATGAACGCTCCGCCGGCGTGCCAGAGCTTGTTGAGCTGGGCCTGTGCAGCTGCCACCACTGCGTCTGGGCGATGGCCAAGGTTGGTTACGGCGATCCCGCACGCAAAGTCGAGGTACTGCTTGCCGTCCCTGTCAGTTACCCAGCTTCCCTTGCCATCGATGATCTCGATTTCGGAATCGAATGCGATAACGGGTGCGATGATGTCGTGGAATCGTGCCTGTAGGTCTTTCATCTCTTCTCCTGATCTCGTGAGGTTGTATGCGGTGAACAATGTGGTCGCGCCGAACGTTTCGCCGCGCCGGCAGCCCTTATGGGGCTGCGAAGAGATGGCTGCGGTCGATGCGCGGAGCGGATTGCATGGAGCGATTGTATAGCAACGAGGTGCCGTCGGAGGAGATAACCCAGCGTCGGCGTTCACCGTCTATCGTCTACCGTTCACCGTCCACGGGACTGGGAGACAGCCCAAGGGGAGCTCTATCAGGGTCGAGAACCTGCTTCAGCGGAGTGGAAACGGTAGACGGTAGACGTCAGTAGCGCTCGCTTGCGTGCTCTACTGACCTGTGAACTCCGGCGGCCGCTTTTCCATGAACGCTGTAATCGCCTCGGTGAAGTCGTTTGACGATATGAAGCTTGAATTCCAGAGGGCGACATAGTCGAGTGCATCGTTGATCGAACGTCCCTCGCCGGCTTTGAGAACCGCCTTCGATCCCTGCACGGCAAGGGGAGAGTTCGCTGCGATCGCCCGTGCCACGTCGTGTGCTTGCTTCTGGACGTCTCCGGCGTCCGATGCGATGCGGCTGATCAGTCCCATCTCAAATGCCTCGGCTGCTCCGAAGTCTTTGCCAGTGAACACGAGTTCTGCGACACGGCCAGGGTCGATGATCTTCGGAAGACGCTGCATCGTCCCGACGTCGGCGACCATTGCGATCTGGGTCTCGCGAACTGAGAACACGGTGTCGCGGGATGCAAACCGGATATCGCATGCCGTGATGAGGTCGACGCCAGCGCCGATGCAATATCCGTGGATTGCGGCAATGACCGGCTTTGGACAGTCAGCGATTGCGGTGAATGTTTGTTGCAGTTTCTTGACAGACCGGTAAAGATCCCTGCGCTTTGCTACCCCGGACACGGGTTGACCATCCGAGTCATCGAGGCCACCTCCCGCCATCATGGATGGTCCGAACGCCTTCAAGTCGATGCCAACGGTGAAGGCCTTCCCTCGGGCGGCAATGACGATGACCCTGACAGCGGGGTCATCTCCAAGGCTTTCCATGATCCTTGGAAGGTCGACCCAGAAATCAGGCGCAAAGGCGTTCATCTGTTCTTCTCTGTCAAGCCAGACCGTTGCGATGTGGTCCTCGATATGTACTGAGATGACTTCAGATTCAGGAAGGTGGTGTGTGGACATGGAGCAAGGATAGGTCTCATGGATGAACCAGATTGGTGCGCAGATGGTTTGGGTGCTGGCACCGGGGGTTCACCCGACCGGTCACATGAGGGAACCGTATTCGAGTCCCGGACTTCGTTTGCGACCCTCACGGTTGGTTTGACCGAGGTTCCAGACTCTGTTCTTGCGCCACCAGAGTCAGAGGATGAGCCAGGAACAATCGAAAAGGCCTTCGATCAGGCAGGCGAAGTCCTGCTTGCGGCCGTTGCTTTCTTGATTGTCGCCGTCGCAGTTGTTCTGCCGATTGGGATCCTGGCCGGGATTGGGTTCCTGATCTTCAGGCTGTTTACTCCTGGGAGCGAACCTGCGCCGATCGAGATGAAACGGGAAGACGAATCCTCCGAAGGCTGATCGACTGATCCGAGAGGGGGCATGCTTGGTGAAGGGCATGCCCCTCTTGTGTTCCGAACCTTCGTGCTCAGGTCTTGACGGCGCTCAGAGTTTGAGGGAGAACGGCGGGTACTCGTCCGTCAGGGCTGCGATATACGCCCAAGTGCGGGCCCACCACTGGTGAAACCCGACAAAGTAAGCATGCAAGGCGAGTGGGAGCGAACCCGTTGCCAGGACGACCACGAATCCGATCCACGCGAGGACAATGGTTCCGAGCGTGAGCCACAACAGAATGAAGAGGTGTGGCAGCGCAAACACACTGCGAATGAGCAATATGCCGAGCAGCGCGAGAACCCTGTTCTGCGGTTCTGGGGCTTCAACGACCTCTACCTGCGCTGGGTGGTTCTCGTCGGTGCCAAATGTCGGGTACGCATCTGTTGTTCCAGTGAACCATGCGAACGTGCGACTGATCCACTCGAGGTAGATGAGTTCAAGGTTCTCGACCCAATACGGCTTGCCTCCTGTGAACAGGATGTACCAGTACCCAATCCACACAACAACGTGAATGGCGACCGAGTACAGGAGGAGGAGAAAGATATGGGGAAGCAACAGGATTGGCTTGACGAATACGATTCCAAGAGCCGCCAGGCCTTGACTCCGCACCTCGTCGTCCACGGGTGAGACGAATTGCACTGGGTGGGTTGGTTTAGATGTCATGGATTCCTGTCTCGTTCAATGTGAGCATACCTCTGGAGGGCGCCGCTCCATATGGTCGCTACAGAAGCTCGACTCCCCGTGTTCCCTCCGTGATCTCGCCAATGACAACCGCATCGACTTCGCTGCTCTCCATTGCTTTGAGCGTCGTTCCGACATCGTCTTGAGCAACGACGGCTACGAAGCCGACCCCCATATTGAATGTCCTAAACATCTCCCCGACAGGCACGGCACCGAGGCGTTGAAGCACATCGAATACATGAGGGACCTCCCATGCAGGCCTGTCGATCATGGCCCGTGTTCCCTCAGGCAGTATTCTGAGAACATTCCCAGGGAGGCCGCCTCCCGTGATGTGTGCAAGGCCGTGAGGTTTCACTCTGGCGAGAAGGTTCACGATCGCGGGTGCGTAGATTATCGATGGCTGGAGCAGAACCTGAGCTGTCGGGGTCGTGGTGTCTGGGAAGTCTGCATCGAGGGGGAGGTGTTTGGCTGCTATTGCTCTGACGAGCGAGAAACCATTCGAGCGCAGATTCGGAGACAGGACGCCGACGATCGCATCTCCGGGTGAGACGGCCTCGATGTTGATCTCCTCGCCAAGTTCGACGATTCCGAGTGCCGTCGCAGACAGGTCGAACTCGTCCTTCCCCATGACGCCAGGATGCTCGGCCGTCTCCCCGCCGAGGACCGCTATGTCCGCCTCGTTGCAGGCGTCGCATATCGACTCGACCAGTGTTTCGGCTTTGTCGACGTCAAGTAAGCCCATAGCGATGTAGTCGGTCAGGGCAATCGGAGTGGCCCCTGCGGCTACAAGATCATCGGCAACCATGGCAACAGCGTCGTACCCGAGTCCCTCAAGCATCCCAGCCTGACGAGCGATTTCGGCCTTTGTACCGACACCGTCGGTCGCCATCATTAAGACTGGGTGTTTGTACCCAGTTGGCACTTGGATCCCAGCAGCAAACCCCCCGAATCCGCCTACGACATCCTCTGTCCAGGTGGATGTCACGCGCCACCCAATGCGTTCAATCAATTCGTCTGCGGCGTCGAGGTTGACTCCAGCGTCTTCGTAACTTGTCATGGTGTCCGTTCGAGGAGGAACTTGCTGTCGATCGTCGGCACATCGGTCGGATACTTCCCGCTCAGACATGCCGTACAGAATGCATCGGCCTCAGCGCCGGTCGCCTCGATCAAGTTTTCAAGTTCGAGGTACACAAGTGAGTCGACTTCTAGGTGCTTCGCGATCTCCTCGACAGATCTATCGGCTGCGAGAAGTGTTGAACGATCACCTGTGTCCATTCCGTAGAAGCACGGCCACTTGTACGGCGGTGATGAGATTCGGAGGTGGACTTCCGTTGCACCGGCCTCGCGCACCATCGAAACGAGTTGCCTCGTGGTAGAACCGCGGACGATCGAATCGTCGACGAGAACGACCCGCTTTCCTCCGATGACGCCAGGCATTGCATTCAGCTTCATCCGAACACCACGTTCGCGCAACGCTTGGGCGGGTTCGATGAACGTCCTGCCGACGTATCGGTTCTTGACGAGACCATCCATGTAGGGGATTCCGGAGACCGCAGCGAAGCCTTGAGCTGCTGGAATCCCGGACTCGGGGACAGGCACGGTGATGTCGGCGTCGACCGGCGCCTGCGTTGCAAGGAGCCGTCCCATCCTCTGGCGGGTGTTATGGATGGTTGCTCCAAGGAGGGTTGAGTCCGGACGTGCGAAATAGACGAACTCGAACAGGCAGAGGTTCGAGGAAGCCTCCTCAAACGGAAAGAGACTCACAGGTCCGTTTGCGTCGATCACAACCATTTCGCCTGGGGCAATCTGGCGCACGAATCCTGCGCCGAGAATGTCGAGCGCTGCGGTTTCCGATGCGACGATCCAGCTGCGGTCCAGTTTCCCAAGACAGAGCGGTCGGAATCCGTGTGGATCACGGACCCCAACGAGGGTGGTGCGGTCCATCACCGCAAGCGAGAACGCTCCATCGAAGGTTGGAAGAACCCGTGCGAGCGCGTCAGCAAGGCTGAGGCTGTCTATCGACATCGCAGTTGCGATGGCCTCTGTCATCAGCTCAGAGTCAGTCGTTGCTGCCATCGGATCGTCATGGCTTGCAAGGCTCGCAGTATTGGTCAAGTTGCCGTTGTGGGCTAGGGCGATGCCATTGGTGTCGATATGCCTGAAGGTTGGTTGCGAGTTCTCCCAGCTGTTAGATCCGGTTGTCGAGTAGCGGGTATGACCGATGGAAAGCGATCCTGGCAAGCCACCAAGGGTCCTTTCATCGAACACCTGAGCCACGAGTCCCAAATCCTTATAGACGGTCAGGTTCTCGCCATCGCTGACTGCGATCCCTGCGCTTTCCTGCCCGCGGTGCTGGAGGGCGAACAGCCCGAAGTAGGTGAGTCTTGCCGCTTCGATGTCTTGACCAATGATGCCGAAGACACCGCAGGCTTCACCTGGGCGGCCGAGGATTGGGGCGTCCAGTGGTTGTTCGGTCACGACGGCGATTGTACCCATCCGGTGGTTCGGTTCATATCACCAAGAACGTAGCCACCGACACGGCAACTATGGCCGCGACACCAATCGTGGTCCTGATCGTCCTGGCGTTCGTCTTCCCGACGGCGAAGACGGACCAAAGAGCTGCGATCCCGATACCTACGAAGAACCCGCCGAGGAGGCCGAGCCAATCGATGCCAGGGCTGATGAATGGCAGCGCGATATTAATCGCCATGAGGAAGCCGAGTTGGTTGAACATCGACCGTCCTCCCGGAGAGTGCCGCATTCGCCACGCAACGAACATCCATGCTCCGAAGAGGCCAAAGATGGCACCGGACGCACCGACCGAGAGTCCGACACTGCCGAAGGTCATTGAGAACAGTCCGCCTCCAGCTGCTGACGCGAGGTAGAGCGATGCGAACGCTGGGCTTCCGACTTGCTGCTCGAGCCGGGGGCCGAAGATGTAGAGCGCGTACATGTTGAAGAGAAGATGCATCAACGATCCGTGGAGGAGAGCCACGGTAAAGGTGCGGTAGATCGCTGGGTCCAGATTGATGAATCGCAGAATGATGTTCTGATCGAGCGAGCCGTCACCGGGTCTCACCAAAGCGAAGGTATCCACGAGCCAGCGATCAATGTCGGGTGATAAGAACCCGATCAAGAAGATGGCAGAGGTGACAGCGATGATGGTGAATGAGACGGGTGTCGTGGCGAACGAAGGCCCCGCAAGGGCGGTCCGAGCGGTGACGACACGGGCCCGAGGGTCAATCTTTGCGCAGCTAGGGCACTTCTGACCGACCGCAGCATCGTGGGAACATTCCACGCAAATCGACTTGTCGCAGGCCGTGCATGACAATCGCGTCGCACGGTCTGGGTGCCGGTAGCAAGTGGTATCCGTCGTATCGCTCATGCCCCAACGGTAACCGTCGCTTGTCATAGCCTGACGGATGCGAGTGTGAACCGGTTGGGCTCACCCCAGAAGCCGGGCTCCCGTCGCAACCTTCTACGGCATGCCCTCTGGTCAACGCTACAATTGCGGCTCCACGAAGGACTGATCATCACCCCGATTCCCAGCGGCACCGTCACTTTTCTCTTCACTGATGTTGAAGCCAGTACGCGTAAGTGGGAACAGCATCAGGCTGCGATGAAGGGCGCGATGGCACGCCACGACGCGATTCTGCGGACAGCGATTGATTCCGAGGATGGTTCTGTGTTCACGACCGCGGGCGATGCGTTCTGTGCAGCCTTCTCGTCTGCACAGAACGCCCTCGCTGCCGCAATGAGTATTCAGACGACTCTGAATGCTGAAGATTGGGGAGCGGTGGCACCATTCCTCGTTCGAGTAGCGCTGCACACAGGGAACGCAGACGAGCGAGATGGTGACTACTTCGGTCCAACTCTCAATCGCTGTGCCAGACTCCTGGCGATTGGCCATGGTGGTCAGACCCTCGTTTCGGCGACCACCGCCCCGCTACTTCTCGCCGATCTGCCTTCCGATTTGCATTTGGATGATTTGGGTGCTCACAAACTCAAGGATCTCGATCGCCCGGAACATGTTTTCCAAGTCGTGCACCCCGAATTGAATTCGGAGTTTCCGGCCCTACGGTCGAGAAGTCCGGTCCGAGATGCGGCGGACCTCCTTGCTGAAGGGAACAAGGCCCATGCTGAGCAGCAATGGGACCTCGCCTATCTCTCGTTGACTGCCGCGGGAGAGGCGGTCGAGCTCGCCGCCGAGGACCTCCGGCGGCAAGGTGATGCGGCTTTCTGGAGCGGTCGAGGAGATCAAGCGCTTGCGATCAAGGAAAAGGCGTATGGGAAATTTACCAATGCGGGCAAGAAACAACCCGCCGCTCTCATGGCACTCGATCTTGGGGTTCTCTACCAGTATCGCCTCGCTGTGGCTGTTTCCAATGCGTGGGTGGCGCGTGCGGAAGCGCTCGTGGGCGACGCTGTCGGTACCGAGGCTTACGGATATCTTTTGCGTTGGAAGAGTGTCGACGCGTTCGAACACGGGGGGGGATCCTGAGCGAGCATTGTCCCTGGCTGACGACGTGATCGCTTGCGGCGTTGAAATTGGAAGCCGCAGCCTCGAATCTCTGGGATTGATGGACAAGGGCCGATTCCTCGTAGCAATGGGGCACGTTGAGGAAGGCATGGTTCTCGTTGATGAGTCGATGGTTGCGGCGGTCGCTGGGGAACTTGATCCAGACGCCACAGGACGCAATTTCTGCAACATGTTGTCAGTGTGCGACCAAGTTGCTGACTACGAAAGAGCCGCGGAGTGGAGCGATGCCGCCGAAGAATGGTGCAATCAGCATTCCGATTCTGCATACCCAGGTATTTGCAGGATTTTCCGAGCCGAACTCAAATGGCTTCGAGGCGATTGGAGCGCTGCGACGGATGACCTCCGTCGTGCGATGGATGAGCTCACCGGCTTTACGCCGATAATTGGCGCTGCCTTCTACCAAATTGGTCAGGTCGAACTGCGAGCCGGGCGGTTCGAGAGCGCTGGGGAAATGTTTTTTTCCGCACACGAACATGGGTTCAGTCCTCTGCCAGGCATGGCGGCACTTCGGCTGACGGAAGGCAACCCGGAGGCGGCAGAGCAGCTTCTACTTGATGCGCTCGTGCGCAATCCCCTGCCACTCGATCGGGCAAAGTACCTCCCAACATTGGTCGACACAGAAATCGCACTAGGCAATCTGGTCGAGGCTCGAACGTTCCTAGCGGAGTTCGAAGAGGCTGCCGAGCTGTGTAGTTCATCGGCAATGCGTGCTGAGGTTGCTGACAGAAGAGCTGCAATGGCCATGATCGATGGGCGCGGGGACGATGCAGTGCGGGAGCTTCTCAAGGCCATCAAGGCGTGGACGGGCCTCCAGATGCCATACGAAGCAGCACAATCACGTCTCCGCCTTGGAGATGCTCACCTCGCATCCGGCAACGTGGCAGCGGCCTCGATGGAGACAGATTCCGCCAACGCGACACTTCGACGATTCAGCGCAGGGAGTCCCGAGTAGCGCGTCGGTGATGAGTTGGGCCCTTCCACTGGCTAGATCGAAGCGGGAGCGACCAGACTCAGATACCCGGCCGCGAGGGTGTGGCCACGTGGTCGACAGCCCTTAGGTCAACGAGGTCCGCCATCAGATCATCCGCCTCGGGATGGCGTTCGCCCACACCGCACGGGCCTCAGAGACGCTGATGGAACCTGCGTTACCGAAGTCGACATCTGAGCCTCCGACGGTTCCGATCCGAACGTGTGCCTCACTCGTATCGAGTTTGTCCCCATGACAGACGGCCACGAACCGCAGCGGCGTCTCGTCGAGGAGGATGTCGGCGTTCATACCGTCGATCACCATCCCGACACCTGACATGATCGAGATCTCGGCAAGAGCAACGGCAAGCCCGCCGGTGGAGATGTCGTGAAGAACCGGGGTCATTCTTGCCAACGTGGTTGCCGCAGCTATCACACGCCTTGCTGTATCCCCGTCAACATCGGTTGGCCTGCCTCGCAGGCGTTCGTGGAGAATCCTGTCGTATGCAGAGGCCGCGAAGTCGCC